>JAEUQS010000786.1 GCA_016789625.1 Acidobacteriota bacterium
AACACCGCGCTCGACGTCCTGTCGGTCGCGGGACCGTACCTCGACGGGGAGATCGCGTATCGCCGGGGTGAGCTCGACGCGGCCGTGAAGAAGCTCGAGGAGGCCACGCGTCTCGAGGACACGCTGAAGTACGACGAGCCGCCGGGCTGGACGGTGCCCTCGCGCCATGCGCTGGGAGCCTTCCTTCTCGAAGCCGGGAAGTCGAAGGAGGCGGAGGCCGTATACCGCCAGGACCTCCTGAAGTACCCGGAGAACGGCTGGTCTCTGTGGGGCCTCGCGCAGGCGCTCGAGGCCCAGGGCCGGACGGCCGAGGCCAAGGCCGTCGCGAAGCGCTTCGAAAAGGCCTGGAAGCGGGCCGAGATCGAGCTTTCGGCGTCCTGCCTCTGTGTGAAGGGGAAGAAGATGGCCTGCGCGCCCGGAGTGTCCGCGACCAGCGCCCGTCCCTGATCAGAGCGCTCGAAGATCTCCGGAGGCGACGAAGGCGCGGAGCCACGCCTGGATTTCCGCGGGCTGCGTTCGGGGGAACCGCGAGAGCGTCGCGGCCACAGCTTCCGCGAGCGGCTCGGAGGCCCCGAGCCGCTGGAGAAGGAAGCCCGCCGCCTCCGGCTCCTCGCGGCGAACGACGGCGCCGTTCTCTTTGGAGAAGAGGACGGCCGTGCGGCCCGAGCGGACGGTCTTCGGCGCTCGCTCGCCAGCTTTCAGAGCGTCGAAGGCGTCGAGCGCGCGAACGCTGACGAGCGCGACGCGGAGCGCTGGCGAGACCCCGAAGCGGAACGCGAGGAGCGCGCCTTCCGGGAGGCCGTCGAGACTCGGGCGTTCGCCCGGCCTGTCCTCGGCGTCGAACGTCTCGGTGAGCGCCAGGGAGATCCGGGCGACCTCCGAGGAAAGCCGCTTGAGGCCCTTGGGCGCCCAGGTCGCGAGGAAGCCGGGCACGTGATCGCCCAGGCGGTTCAGCGTGTAGCTCCGCGACGGATGGACGGCCACGTAGTCGCGGACGAAGGCGCGAAACCGCTTCTCGCCGAAGAGCGTGAGGAGCGCGGGGTAATCCGCGACGAGCGCGTCGTACATCCTCAGCAGGTACATCTCGCGGTAGATGTCGATGCGCTCGAGGCCGGAGAGCTCGCCCCGGCCCCTGGCGATCCTGCTCGCGTCGTCGAAGGGGAGGAGCGCGAGGGCAGGGGCCGTCTGTGCGGCCCTTTCGGCCGGGTCCGGGTGCGTCAGCAGAACCTGCAGGTACGACTGCAGCGTGGTGAGGTCAGGCCGCACGCGAAACCTCGACGGCCGTGAGCGCCTTTCCGGCCGCGTCGCGCGCGCGTTCCGCCTCGTGGAGGACCGACGCGAGCGGCGGGATGTCCTCGTCCCATTCGAACAGCGTCGTGACCGGACCCGTGCGCGCGACGAGCCTTGCGTAGAGCGCGAGCACCTCGTCCTTGGCGACGTCCGAGTGGGTGTCGAGAAGGTGGGTCCCCTTGTCGGTGTGCCCCGCGAGATGCACCTGCACGATCCGGTCGGCGGGCAGCGTGTCGAGGTAGCGCTCCGCGTCCCAGCCGTGGTTCCACGAGGACACGTACACGTTGTTCACGTCCACGAGGAGGCCGCAGCCCGTACGCACCGTGAGCTCCGAAAGGAACTCCTCCTCGGGAAGGGTGGAGCTCTCGAACTCGAGGTACGTCGAGGGGTTCTCGAGGAAGAGGGGCCGCCCCAGGACGTCCTGGGCTTCCTCGACCCGCGCGGCGACGTGGCGGAGCGCCTCCGGGGAGAGCGGCAGGGGGAGAAGGTCGTGCACGTTGCGGCCGAGGACGCCCGTCCAGCAGAGGTGATCGCTCACCCAGCGCGCGCCGATGCGATCGGCCAGCGCACGGACCTTGACGAGGTACGCGCGGTCGAGAGGGTCGGCGCTGCCGATGTTCAGCGACACGCCGTGCAGAACGAACGGGTAGCGGGCCGAGATCTCGTCCAGGATCTCGAGGGGACGGCCGAAGGTATCGAGGTAGTTCTCGGTGATCGCCTCGAAGAAGTCGACCTTCGGCCACAGTCCCAGGATCTCCCCGTAGTGCTTCGTACGGAGGCCGATGCCGTGTCCCAGCACGGGGAGATTCCAGGTGTTGGGCATCTGTGGCTCTCCTGGCTCCAAAAGGCGGGGGCGTGCCCGAAACGTCACGCCCCCCGCGGTGACGGAAAGGGTAGCGCTCAGCTCTTCTTTTCGGGAGCCTTGGCGGGAACGGCGCAGCCGCCCTTGCCCTTGCAGGAGTTCTTGCCCGAGCAGCCGTTGTCGCCGCTCTTGCAGCCGCCCATGCCCTTGCAGGCGTTGTGGCCCTTGCACTCGTGCTTGGCCTGGGCGCCCGCGCAGCCGCCCTTGCCCTTGCAGGAGTTCTTGCCGGCGCAGCCCTTGTCGCCCGCCTTGCATCCGCCCTTGCCGGCGCAGGCGTTCTGGCCTTTACAGACGTGCTTCTCCTTGTTGGCGGTGTCCTCGGTCTTCTTGTCGGCCGCCTTGCCCTTCGTGTCCTGGGCCTGGAGGGCGCCCGACGCGAGGGCGGACCCGGCGACGAGGCCGGCGACGGCGGCGGAAAGGGCCTTGTTGAGGTTGGTCTTCTTCATGTGTTTCTCCTTCTTCCCTTATTGGGCTCGTGGTCGTCGAAGCCGGAGCTGCCGCTCACCAGCCGATCCGGCGGGTTTTCTCGGGGTCTTCCAGGGCATTCGGTCGATTTACGGCTCAGGACCCGAAGCGGATCACCGCGGAGAGCGCTGCGCCTGACCGGACTTTCCGTTGAGATGCCGGCCCCCCGCGGAGGGTTTCAGCCGTTTTTCGCGGACCCGGCGGCCTTCCCGGGTGCCTTGGTGAGGCGGCCGTTCGCGATGCGCAGGCACGTCTCTTTCTCGAGGCGCAGGAAGCCCTTGCGCCTGCATGCGTTCGAGCCGTGGCAGCCGGACTGCCGGCAGCCGGCGGCGCCGCAGTCGCCGAGACCCTTGCAGGCGTTGACTCCCCAGCAAGGAACCTGTTCGGAGGCGGTCTTCTGCTCCTCGGCGCGCACGGCCGAAGGGGCGGCGAGGGCCGCGAGGAGCGCGGCGGCGGCGAGGGACCGGTGGGTGATGTTCATTCTGTCTCGACTCCTTGAATGCGATATCGGTTTGAGGTTCGGGGCTTCAGCGTGAAAGGACCTGGAGGTCGGCGAGGCGTACGAGCGCGTGTGCGAGGGCCGCGACGGCCGTGTCGCTGCCTTCGGCCCCTTCGGGGAGGAGCGTCGAGAAGGACGCCCCCGGGGTTTTCAGCAGCCGCTCGACGAGCGCGGCCTCGGGGGCCGAGAGCGCCTCGCAGCGGACGAGCTCGCCCGGCCGGAAGACGAGCGTCGCGGTGGGGGCCTCCTCGAGCGCGAGATCGAGCTCGGCCCCGGGGGGAGCGAAACGCAGCTGCCACAGGGCGGGAAGAGGCCAGCTCGAGCGCACGAGGCGCACGGCCGGGAGCAGCCCGATCCCGCGCTCGAGCAGGACCGCCGTCTCCATGCCCGCGAGCTCGGCGCGCGACAGGGAAGCCCCCTCGGCCTCCACGAAGACCTCGGCCACGGCCGTCTCGAGGCGCGCGAGCGCGGGCAGGAACGGAAGACCTTCGCACAGGGGATCCGATTCCAGGAACGCCGCGAGGTTTCGGCCGGCGTGTCCGAGATCGAACGAACGGGGCAGATGCCTTTCGAGGTAGCGCGCGACCAGGGAGGTGAAGGCCTCGTCGCCGAGCACGGCGAGGAGCGCCCCGAACTCGGAAGCGAGCGCCTCGCGGATCCGGGTGAGGAAGCCGTCTTCGTAGATCTGCCAGCGGTCCTCCACGGTGCCGCGGGGGGGCCGCTGGAACACCGCGAGGCGGGCCTCGCCCGTGCGCTCGAACGTGCCGAGGAGGTCGGTCAGGAAGCGGGCCTGCGTGGTGTGGAGAGGATCAGCAGGCGAAAGCATGGCACTCTCCCAGCAGACTCAGCCTGGCGTCGGACGGAAGGCTCTCGCTCCATCCCGGCCGCACCGCGGACCGCGATCGGGAGCGGGCCTCCTCGAGGATCGACTCGGCGCGGCGCGCCTCGCGGAGGAGATCCGCGAGAGGCGGGACCCGGGCATCTCTCTCGATGATCGTGGGGACGTCGCCGAAGCGGGCGATCGCGAGGCGGTACAGACGCCAGACCGACTCCGCGACGTCGCGGTCGTGGGTGTCCACGACGACGTCGCCCTGGTCGTCGTGGCCCGCGAGGTGGATCTGGGCCACGGCTCCCTTCGGCAGCGTCGCGAGATAGCCCTCCGTGGAGAAGCCCTGGTTCCGGGCGTTCACGTAGAGGTTGTTGACGTCGAGGAGCAGGCGGCAGCCCGAGCGCCTCACCACGGCCGAGACGAACTCGGCCTCGCTCATCGTGGACTCGCGGAACGCCACGTAGCTCGAGACGTTCTCGAGGAGGAGCGGCCGGCCGAGAGCGTCCTGCACGCGCCCGACCTTGTCGGCGACCCGCGCGACGGCGGCCTCGGTGAACGGGAGCGGCAGGAGGTCGTGGCTGTTCGCGCCTCCGAGCGCCGTCCAGCACAGATGGTCGGAAACGGTCTCGGGCTGGATCCAGCGGACGAGCTCCTCGAGCCTCGCCAAATATGCGCGGTCGAGGGGCTCGGCGGAGCCGATCGAGAGCGACACGCCGTGGAGGAGCACGGGCGAGCTCCGGCGGACGGCCTCGAGCACGCGCCGGGGCCGTCCGCCCGCCACCATGAAGTTCTCGCTGAGGGCCTCCCAGAAGGGCACGGGCGGGTTCTCGCGCAGGATCGTCTCGAAGTGCTCCTTGCGAAGCCCCAGCCCGCAGCCCGAGAGGCGCGTCACGGCCTCACCTCCTTTTTTCCCGCCCCGGAAACCGACAGGCGGATGCGATAGAGGCCCGTGCGGGCCGTCAGGTAGAGGGTCCTGCCGTCGGCATCGCCCCAGGCGAAGTTGGCGGGCAGCTCGGAGACGGCCAGGACCCCGAGTCGCCGGCCGGAGGCCGAGAGGATCTGGACGCCGCCGGGGGCGGAGACGTACACGTTGCCGCGCTCGTCGACCTTCAAGCCGTCGAGGGCCTCCGCACCGGGCAGCGAGCCGGCGTCGAAGAACGGCTCCGGCGTTCCGAGGGTTCCATCGGGCCGCGCCTCGTAGCGGAAGACGACCTTCTTCTTCTCGTCCCAGTTCGCGACGTACAGGAACTTCTCGTCGGGGGAGAACGCGAGGCCGTTCGGGCCGGTGAAGTCCCGGGCCACCGCGCGGAGGACGCCGTCCTTGAGGCTGAAGACGCCGGTGAACGGGAGCTCGCGCCGGGGATCCTCGTGGAACTTCGGCAGGCCGAACGGAGGATCGGTGAAATAGAGCGTTCCGTCGCTCCGGTACACGAGGTCGTTGGGGCTGTTGAGCCGCTTTCCCTCGAACGCGCTCGCGAGCACGCTGACCGCCCCCGTCTTCTCGAGCCGGGTGACGCGGCGGTTGCCGTGCTCGGCGATCGTGAGCCGGCCCTCCCGGTCGAGGGCGAGGCCATTGGAGCCGGGCTGGCCGTACGCGCCGAGGTCGGCGCCCGTGTAGCCGCTCTTCGTGCGGAAGACGGACACCCGCCCGGCCGGCTCGTAGCGATAGATCGTGTTCGCATTGGGATCGCTGAAGAGAAGGTAGCCGCCGTCGGGCTGGGAGGCATCCGCTACCCACACGGGACCCTCCGTGAACCGAAAGCCTTCCGCGACCTTCTCGATACGGGCGTCCTTCGGCACGATCGCGTCCAGCGCGGGGTCCAGCCTCTCGACGCGGCCCGCGGCCGGAGGCTCGGCCTCGGGGCCGTGCACGTCGAGCGTGGCGGAGCGGACCCACAGGAAGTTCTGCGGGCTCTTCGAGAGCGGGCCGTTCGCGGCCAGCACGGCCAGGTCGTACTTCGTGCCCGGAACCGCGCTCTTGGTGAGGAGCACGCGGCCCGGCGCATTGAAGCCTTTCGGCAGAGGTCCGCCCGACTGTCCGAGCGCCACGGGCAGCTCGCCGTTCACCCAGATCTCTGCGTAGTCGTCCACCACGATCTCGAACGCGATCGCCTTGCCGGTCAAAGGAACGCCGGCCAGCTCGGCCGGGAGCGTCAGAGAGACGCGATACCAGCCGAACGAGATCTGACCGTTGCCCCGCCGCACCTCGAGCGAGGAGGCGGGGAGGTCCTGCCAGCCCGCGCCGTCGAAGTCGCGGCCGGGGCGGGGCAGCAGGTCGACGGTTTTCACCGTGGGCCCCGTCGCCCGCAGGTCGGGACCCGGGCCCCTGCCGTCGACGGGCGTGAGCACGGCGTCTCTGTAGCGCCACCGTGCGGAGACGAGCGCCGCGCCCTCGTTCGTCCGGAGGTCGGCGATGGCGAGAAGGGGGCCGTGAGGCGGATCGGGCGGCGCGCTGACGACGGCCGCGTGGAGAGCGCCGGGGAGGGTCAGGAGCACGGCGAGGGAGAGGAGAGCGGTCTTCATTGCAGCCTCAGTGGGGTTTCACGACGAAGTAGGTGAAGGGAGCGCGGACCGTGCGGAACCAGTGGGGCGTTCCGGCGGGCACGACGACGACGTCTCCGGGCGCGAGCGTCCTCGCCTCCCCGTTCGCGATGGCGGCGCCGCGGATCTCCCCGGGCGCGATCGTCTTCGGCTCGGTGACGGTGCCTCCGGTGACGAGCGTCGCCGTGCCTTCCCGCACGTAGATGACGTCGGTCTCGTGGAGGTGGACCTCCGCCTGGCCGGCGCTCTCCCGCCGGCTCGCGTGGACCTTGAAGGAGCCGTTCTCGAGGAGCGGCTCGCCCTTGGCGAAGGACGCGTTCACGCGCGTCGCGTCCAGGTAGGTGACGGGCGAGCCGCCCGAGAGCACGGCGGAGACGGCATTCGCGCCCGCGACGGCGAGCTCGTCGTCCTGGGCGGCGCTCTGTGCGCCGCTGACGCCGATCGCACCGACGACCTCGCCGTCCACGAGGATCGGCTGGCCGCCCATGAGCGGTGTGAAGTCGTCGAGGGCGACCATCGGGGTCCGGCCGCCCTTGATGACGTCCTCGAAGAACCGGGTGGGCCTCTTGAAGAGCGCGGCGGTGCGGGCCTTGCCGGTCGACACTCTCGCGCCGGCGGGGAAGGTTCCGTCGAGGCGCTCGAGGGCCATCAGGTTGCCTCCGGCGTCCACGACGGCGATCACCCCTCCCGCGCCCGCCTTGCGGGCCTCGGCACCGGCCGCGGCGATGGCGATGCGGGCGCCGTCGAGCGTCAGATCCTTGCGGCTCGCGATCTGCGCGGTCGCGGGAAGGGCTGTGGCCAGCGCCGCCACGAGGGCGGCGGCGCGAAAGCGATGGGGCACACGCGGTGCGGGAAGGGTCATCTCGGTCCTCCGTCGTTCTGTTCGTTCTCTGTTCGCGCCGTGGGGCGCGGCTCGGGACTGTCCACCGTTCGATGTCCCGGGGCGGGCTGTTGGTTTCAGCTCCGGGATGACAGAATCGCGGAGTGCCCGGACGCGAGGAGACGAGAGTCGAGACCATCGAGGGCTCGCGCCACGTCCTCTCGCGGCACCGCGAAGAGGACTACCCCGCCGAGGTGTTCTGCTATCGGCCGCCCGGCTGGGATCTGATCTACGTCGGGCCCAAGGCCGGCCAGAGCTTCGTGGCTCTGGGAGGCGAGTACGCCGAGTCGTTCGAGGGGCCCGGGGGGTTCAGGATCGAGGGCTTTCGCCTCTCCGCCGGAGACCGCGCGACGGTGCTCGAGGTCCTCGAGCCGAGCGGCGGCAGCCGCTGGAGGATCGACAGAGCGTAGCGTCCCGAGGGAACGCTACCCCTTTCGAATCGCGGCCAGGATTCCCCGGACGACCCCTTCGGGAACCTCCTCGGGAACGGGCGCCTCGAGGTTTTCGAAGGCCATCTTTCCGAGCTTCATCGTCTGGCGATAGCCGTTCACGTACGAGACGCAGGTCGGGCAGGCCGCGAGATGGCGCTCGAACTCCCGAGCTTCGTCGCCCTCGGCATCCCCTTCGATGTAGCGCCACAGAAACTCGACGAACTCGCCGCAGGTCAGGTTGCGGATCACGAGAGGCCTCCCGTCATGTGGGGGTCGAGGAGCTGACGAAGGGCCTGCCTCGCCCGGTGGAGCCGGATCTTGACGGCGTTCTCCGTGAGGCCGAGGGCATCTGCCGTCTCCTTCGTGTCCAGCTCCTCGATGTCCCGGAGGAGGAGGACGGTTCGATACGTCGCGGGGAGCCTCTCGATGAACGACCGCACCATGCCGCAGGTGGCCTTCCGCTCGAGCTCGTCGGACAGGTCCCTCCAGGGAAGGCTCGGGCGAACCTGATGCCCTTCCTCGAGAAACTGCGGGAGGAGCGGCTCGAGCTCTTCCTCGGGCCGTCGCCTGCGGCTCCGGAGCTTCATGAGGCAGCTGTTCACGACGATGCGGTGGAGCCAGGTGGAGAGGCGCGCGTCCCCCTGGAACGAGGCGAGCGCGCGGTGGGCGGAAAGGAACGCGTCCTGAAGAGCGTCCTGGGCATCGTCCTCGTTGCGGAAGAAGCGGCGCGCCACGCACAGAAGCCTCGCCGCGTGCCGGCGGACCAGGACCTCGAACGCCGCGTCGTCGCCGGCTTTCAGCCGCTCGAGGAGCAGTCCATCACAGTCGTTCTCATCCATCCGATCCTCCTGCTTCCCGAGGCGGGTCGCGGAGACGACCGCGAGGGTGGCCCACAGTGCCACCCCCGGAAGAAGCCAGAGCGCATGCCGGGCCGCTCCCCAGGCGATCACGCCGCGGCTCTCAGCTCCCGCCCGACGGCCGAGGGAGCCTCGGGCTCCTCGATCTCGTCGCGGAAGCGGTTCACGAGGAGCCGGTCGAGGGAGAGCGGACCGGCGCCCAGCACGATGAGCTGGCCCAGGAGCAGGACGTACAGATACTCACTGATGCCGAAGAGGTCGCCGAACGCCGTGAGCTCGGCCCTCTTCGCGGTCACGATCGCGACGATCATCACCACGACGAGAGGAATCGACGCGAGCCGGGTGAAGAGGCCGAGGAGGAGCGCCGCTCCGGCCACGAGCTCCACGGCCGAGGCGAACGGGGCCTGCAGCTCCGGGTACGGAATGCCGAGCTCGGCGAAGTAGGCGGTCACGCTCTGGAGATTGTGCAGCTTTCCCCAGCCCGAGGTCATGAAGACCCAGCCCACACAGAGCCGCGTGAGCGTGGGGACGAGGAAGCCGAGCCTCTCCGTGGCGCGGAGGACGAAGGCGCGGAGGTTGCCGGCGAGCGTGACGACCATGGGGTTCTCCTTCTTTCTGCTTGCGCCGTTCAGGCGGCGGGGAGCGGCGCGACTTCCAGGAAGACCTTGATCGCGCCCTTGGCTTCGGTGAGGGCCGTGAAGAGCTCGCGATAGCTGTCGAGCCCCCGCACGGGGTGGGTGAGCAGACGGTTCAGCCAGCCCGGGAACTCGAGCTCGGCCGCGCCCAGATCGCGGACGCCCATCTCGAAGTGCTCGCGCGCGGCGTTCACGGTTCCCACCATGACCTTGTTGCCGAGCACGAAGCTCAGGTTGATGCGGTCGGCCGGAACCTCGATCTTCTTGTCGCCGCCGGTGACGCTCGAGAGCACCAGGACGCCGTTGCGCCCGAGCACGTCGAGGCTCTCGAACACGATCTCCGAGGAGCCCGTGGCCTCGAAGATGAGGTCGAACGGCCCGAACGCGGAGGCGCCGGCGGCGATGGAGGACGTGGAGGTCGAGACGTAGCGGGCGCCGAGAGCGGTCACGAGCTCGGAGTTGAGCGTGGGTGCCGGCTTGCGAGCGAAGACGGTGACCTCGAGCCCGCGGAGGCGGAGCGCCATCGCGGCGAGGAGGCCGACCGTGCCCGCGCCCATCACGGCCGCGCGCCGGGGACGCCACACGCGGAGGCGCCGCTGGATCTCGAACGCCTGGTGGATGCCCTTCTCCACCACGGTGGTGGGCTCGAGGAGAACGCCCACCTCCTTGAGCGCGGCGGGCAGCTTCACGATGAAGTCCGCGTCGTCGACGTAGTGCTCCGTGAGGTAGCCGTGGCGGAGGTTGATGCCCCGCTCGTAGTACGTCGTGTCGGTCGTCATGTCCTGCATGCCGATGCGGTCGTAGATCGAGGCGCCGGGGCGCCGCACCGTGGCGACGACGTAATCGCCGGGCGCGAGCTCGGTGACGTTCTCGCCCACGGCCTCGACGACGCCGAAGCCCTCGTGGCCGAGCACGAGGAACTCGTAGCCCTTGGGGGCCGCGCCGTATTCGGCCGCGTTGATCTCCTTGTCGGTTCCGTCGACGCCCACGCGGAGCACGCGCACGAGCACGCCGCGTCCGTTGGGGACGTCGTTCACGGAAGGCCTCTCGAGGTCGGCGAGGTGCACGGAACCGGGCTGGCCGGGGAGGACGGCGATGGCTTTCATCCTTGCGAATCCTTTCGGGGTGCGGTGTCGCCCCTTGGGATGCCGGAGAAAGCGGTGAGGTTTCGCCGAGGAATTCCGCTAGGAGCCGGCCGGAATGTCCCGCGGCTGGCCGAGCGAGAACGCGATGGCGGCCGGGATCGCTTCCGGATCCAGGCCCTTCCAGTAGACCGTCCACTCCGGAAAGCGCGCCAGGCCGTCGCAGAGCTTGTCGTACCACTCGGCGATGGGGTTGCCGCGCCGGGCCCGCCAGAAGACGACGGGCGTGTCGGCCGCCAGCGCGTCCCAGAGATCCCGCGCGATGCCCTCGCCCTGGGCCTCGGCCGAGACGGCGAACTTGGAGAGGTACGCGCCCAGCTCCGTGTCCACGAGGATCGCGCAGCCGCGGTAGCTCTCCTCGAGGTAGACGCGGCCGGGCGTTCGGGTGAAGAAGTCCGCCGCGGGAGCGCGCCCGAAGCTCGACGTGAGGAGCTCGGCCACGCGGGGCACGTCCACGCCGTCCCACGCCGTGCGCCGCACGATACGGGCGCCCCTGCGGAGCAGCGTGCCCGCGCCCTTGATGGTGAAGAGCTCGCGGAGGACGTTCAGAGGCGAGGTGACGGCGACCGAGAACGAGAGCGGCGCCATCTCCTCGGCCAGCCTTCGCGCGCCCTCGAGGATCAGCGCTTCCTTGCGCGACATCTCCTTGCTCGCGAGGAGCGCGGGGACGTCGGTCGTGAGGTTCACGATCGGCACGAGGATGCCGCCCTGGCGCAGCCCGCCGGGCCGGTGGAGGAAGAGGAGCTTGCGGGCCTGCAGCTCCTTCACGAGCTGCTCGAGCCGAGAGAGCCGGTCGGCCGCGGGCTCGCCGTCCCGCGGGGGGAACACCACGACGGGCACGCTCCCGGACGCGGCGACCGACGTGATGCGGGCGGCGAGGTCCGGAGCGCCCGGGGCGAGCTCCACCACGTCGACGCCCTCGGCCGCGAGGTGGCGATGGAGCCTGCGGGCATGCGCGCCCGCGTCGGCGGGCTGGAAGATTCCGAGGACCACGGTGGGGAAGAGGCCGAGCGCCGAGAGGAACTTCAGGTCCTGGACGACGGCGTCCGTGGCGCCGGCCATGACGTTCGCGTCGATCGAGAGGACCGCGAACTGCTCGCGCGGACGGGCGCGGAAAAGGTCGATGTAGAGCCGGGCCTCGGCCGGGCGGCCCACGCTCTCGAGGAACCGCAGGACGACCTCCTGCGGGCTGAGCGGAGCCAGCTCGGGGGAAGCGGCGGGTGAGGGAACGTCGAGCGCCACGGGCCGAGGATACGGCGCGCCGGGCCCGGTGCGTGCAGACTCGGGCCGTGGACGGCAGAGGAACAGGGCGCTCGGTGACACAGCTTCTCGCGGCCTGGAGCGCGGGCGACTCCTCGGCGCTCGACGCGCTGATGCCCCTCGTGTACGACGAGCTCCGGCAGGTGGCGGGCCGCCAGCTCGCGGGCGAGCGCGGCGCGCACACGCTGCAGGCCACGGCGCTCGTGAACGAGGCGTTCCTGAGGCTCGTGGACCAGACGCGCGCGTCCTTCAAGGACCGCGCGCACTTCTTCGCGGTATCGGCCCAGATCATGAGGCGCATCCTCATCGACCACGCCCGCCGCAGGCTCGCCGCCAAGCGGGGCGGCGGGCTCGAGACGGTGTCGCTCGAGGGCGTGCTCGAGTGGCCCGGGAAGGAGAACCTCGACGTGCTGCTCCTCGACGAGGCGCTCACCGAGCTCGCGACGTTCGACGCGCGGCAGAGCCGCATCGTGGAGCTGCGCTTCTTCGCGGGCCTGGGCGTCGAGGAGACGGCGGCCGCCCTCGCGATCTCCACGGCCACGGTGAAGCGCGAGTGGCGCGTGGCGCGCGCCTGGCTTCTCAACCGGATCCGGCCCGCATGACGCCCGAGCGCTGGGAGCTCGTGAAAGAGCTGTTCGAGAAGGTCGTCGACGTTCCGCCCGCCGAACGGAGCAGCCTCCTCCGGGCGGCCGCGGACGCGGAGCTCGTTCGAGAGGTGGAGGGTCTCCTGGAGGCCGATGCGCGGTCCGAAAGCTTTCTCGCGATGCCGGCCGGGTCGCTCCTCGGCGCGATGGAGGCGATCGGCAGGTGGAGGGCGCCGGAACGCCTCGGCCCCTACCGGCTGCTCGGCGAGATCGGCGCGGGGGGAATGGGGACGGTTCACCTCGCCGAGCGGGACGACGACACGTTTCGCATGCGCGTGGCGATCAAGATCGTCCGCGCCGGGGCCGGCAGCCAGGGTCTCCTCCGGCGGTTCGTCACGGAGCGCCAGATCCTCGCCGGTCTCGAGCATCCGGGAATCGCGCGGCTCCTGGACGGTGGCAGCGCGCCCGACGGGGGCCCGTACCTGGTGATGGAGTACGTCGAAGGGCTGCCGATCGACGTCCACTGCACCCGCCGGCGGCTTTCCGTAAGGCAGCGGATCGAGCTCTTCCGCAAGGTCTGCGCGGCCGTCGCCTACGCGCATCAGCATCTCGTGGTGCATCGGGACCTGAAGCCCGGGAACATCCTGGTGACGGAGGGCGGGCTCCCGAAGCTCCTCGATTTCGGGATCGCGACTCTGTTCCAGCCCGGTCGCACCGAGACCGCGACGGCTCTGCACGCCCTGACGCCCGGCTACGCGAGCCCCGAGCAGATCGAGGGGCGCGGGGTCGCGACCACGAGCGACGTGTACTCCCTCGGCGTCGTGCTCTTCGAGCTCCTCACGGGCGCTCTGCCGTACCGCACCGAGGGACGAAGCCCCCTCGAGCTCGCCCGGGCCGTGTGCGAGGAGCAGCCGCAGGTGCCGAGCGCGGTCGCGAAGGGCGAGGCGCTGGACGCGGATCTCGACAACATCGTGCTCATGGCGCTCCGCAAGGACCCGGCGCGGCGCCATCCGTCGGTCGAGTCCCTGGACGATGATCTGAAGAGGTATCTCGAGGGCCTGCCGGTCAAGGCCCGGCCCGACACGTTCACGTATCGCACGGGAAAGCTCCTCAAGCGCAAGCGGCTCGCGGTGGCCGCGGCGCTCCTGGTCGCGCTCTCCGTTCTCGGCGGCGTCCTCGCGACGCTGCACGAGGCCCGCATCGCCGACCGCCGTTTTCGCGAGGTGCACCGGCTCGCGAACGCGCTGATCTTCGAGCTGCACGACGGCATCCAGGGAATCACCGGATCGACGCGCGCGCGGGAGCTCCTCGTCAAGCGCGCCCTCGAATACCTGGCGATGCTCTCGCGCGAGGCTCCCGACGACCCGGCCATCCAGAAGGATCTCGCGGCGGCGTACGAGAAGATCGGCGACATCCAGGGCCGTCCGGGCATCGCCAACCTCGGGCAGTACGAGGCCGCTCTTCGAAGCTACGAGGAGTCGCTGCGCCTCCGGCGGAAGCTCCTCGCCTCGCATCCGGGTGACGAAGAGCTCCAGAAGGCGATCGCCGCCAGCACGCTGCGCAAGGGACACGTTCTGGCGGACCGCGGCCGGCTGACCGAGGCGCTCGAAAGCTACGAGGAAGGGACTCGGATCCTCGAGCCCCTCCATACCGCCCGGCCGGACGACCCCGTCGTGGCGAGAGACCTGGGGGTGCTCCACATGCTTTCGGGGGACGTGCTCGGCCACCCACACCGCCCGAGCCTCGGACGTCCCGAAGAAGCGCTGGAGCGGTACCTGAGGGGTCACGCGATCCAGCGGCGGCTCCTCTCGGCGGACCCGAAGAGCGGTGAGCGGCGGCACTTCCTCGCGTCGCACACGGGGCGCCTCGCCGCGGCCGAGGGGGCGCTCGGAAGGTTCGACGACGCCAGCCGGCACTTCCGGGAGGCCACGGATCTCCTCACCGCTCTGAAGGCCGAATTTCCCCGCGTCGGCTCGATCCGCAGTGATCTCGCGTTCCTCGAGACGGCGTGGGCCGGTCTGCTCGTCGAATCGGACCGGGACCGCGCGCTCGCGCTCCTCGCCGGTGCCGAAGCGACGCTCGAGGAGCTTGCGGCCCGGGATGCCGCGAACGCGGCCGCTCGGGAGGACCGGGCCGCCCTCGCCGTACGGGTCGCCGACCTCGTCTCGCCGTTCGATCCCGCGCGGGCGCGGCGCGAGTACGAACGCGCCATCCCTCTCTACGCGGAGATCCTCGCGGGCAGCCCGGGCCGGGCGCGCGTCGTGTATCCCGCGGCGCGCGCGCACGCGGGTCTCGGCGAGCGGAGCGCGGCGGTCGCTCTTCTCGAGGACGCGCGGCGAAAGGGGAATCAGGACGTGCGGGCCGAAGCCCTGCTCGCCGAGCTCGTGATCCCTTTCCGCCCTCCTTTGCGCGTCACGAGATAAGAGAGCCCGTTCCGAACGCACTGGCTCCGGGCGGGCCCGGGAGGTCTCATGCGTCGTCGTCCTTCGCCCCACCTCGTGTGCGCCGTCATGCTGGCGATGGCCCTGGCGCCTGGCTGCGCCTATCTCCAGTCGTCGTTCTTCAAGGCCCACGTCCTGAGCCTCTGGAGAAACCTGGGCGCCACGGGGCACCAGGCCGTCGTCCTGTGGGCCGTGAGGGCCAGCCTTCAGCAGCAGCAGCCGACGCCGACTCCCGGACCCGTTCCGGCCGAGCGGCTCGGGCCGCTGTCCGGCGGCAGCGGAACCCTCCTCATCACCCGGAACCCCTCGGCCAACCGGCTCCTCGTGGCGGAGGAGGGCGTGGGAAGGTGGCAGACCTTCCAGCCCGCGGGTCTCGACGTGAGGGTCGCGGTGAACCGCATCGTCCTCCTGCCCGACGGTTCGTCGATCCTGGCGGCGACCGCGTTCGGCATCCAGAAGGGCTCGCTCACGTCCGGGGCCGGCTCGGTCGCGGCCGGAACCTCCGGCCTCTTCTTCGTGGACCTCGTCTGCGCCGACGTCGCCGCGCGCACCTGCGTCGCCACGGGGGTCGGGAACGACACCGCGACCTCGGCCTGGCGGAGCACCGACGGAGGAGACAGCTGGGCCCGCAGCGGAAACGGCCTCCCTTCGGGCAGCGGCACGAGCGGTCTCGTCGCGCTCGTCGCGCCCGCGGCCGGCACCGTCGTGGCGGGCTCCCTCGCCGACGGCATCTTCCGGAGCGTCGACTCCGGCGCCACGTGGACGAGCGCCAGCTCGGGGCTCCCGGCGCGCACCGGCGTGAGGCAATTCGCTTCCTCGGGCAGCACGATCTACGCCGCGACCGACAACGGCCTCTTCAAGAGCGTCGACGCCGGCTCGACGTGGAGCGCCACGGGCTCGGGTCTCCCGTCCTCCCCGTCGTATCCCGTTGCCCTCGACCTCAAGGACGGAGCGCTCTTCGTCGCGGTCTCGGATGCGTCGGGCGGCCGGGCGGAGGGCCTCTTCCGGAGCACCGACGGCGGCTCGACGTTCCAGAACGTCGGCGGGTCGATTCCCGCCGTGAGGTTCCACTCCGTCGTCGCGACGGGGGAGGCCGTGTACGCCGGCACCGGCAGCGGTGTCTTCCGATCGACCGATGCGGGTACGACCTGGACGTCCTACAACGACGGCCTCCACTTCGCCGACACCCGGGCCGTCGCGGCCTCGGGGGGCACCGTGTACCAGGGCGTCTACGAAGGGACGAACGGCGTCTACCGCTCGACCGACGGCGGTGAAACCTGGCTGCCGGGCAGCGACCTGATGAACGGTCAGGCGGTGACCTCGATCGCGGTCTCGGGGAGCACCGTCCTCGCGGGAACGGACGTTTCCATCTCGCCGCGCGGGATCTTCCGGAGCACCGATTCGGGCGCGACCTGGGCCGCATCGAACAGCGGCCTCGACCTCTCGCCGGGGGGCGGAATCCGGGCCCTCGTACTGGACGGGGGAACGTTCTATGCCGCCGGCTTCAACGGGGGCACGGGGAAGGGCGCCCTCTATCGAAGCACCGATCAGGGCGTGAGCTGGGTGGCGCTGGGCGGCTCGATTCCCGACACGTCGGGCAGCCCTCTGACCTCGATCCACGCGAGCGGGAGCCTCCTCGTCGCGGGCGGCAAGCTCGGCACGTTCCGGAGCACCGACGGCGGCGCGACGTGGTCGAGCCGGGTGGCGCTCGCGCCCGCCGGCTCCTTCGACACCGTTTCGTGCTTCGTGTCCGCGGGCGGTGGCCTCTATGCCGGCCTCGATACCGGAGGCTTCCCCACCGGCCGTCCGATCCTCTTCGTCTCGCGGGACCAGGGAGCGACGTTCTCGCCCGTGGCGTCCCTGAACGAATCGCCCAGCCTCCGCTCGCTCACCGCGACCTCGAACGAGATCTTCGCGGGCACCAACGACGGGCTCTACCGGTCCACGGACTCGGGGACGACCTGGCAGAACTTCCAGCTCGGCTTCGACGACGTCGCCGCCCTCGCGGTCACGTCGGACTCGCTGTGGGCCGGCATCCGGGCCGACGGGCTGCGCAAGATCCCGCTCGCGCGCACCACGTCGCGCCTCGTGCCGATCGTCCTCGACGTCGACACGGGCTCGGCCCGCTTCACCACGGAGCTCGTCCTCACGAACACCGGCACCTCGGCCACGGCGGTGACGCTTCGCTACACGGCGGCCATCGGCACGAAGGAGGGCTCGGGGACCGTGCCCGAGACGCTCGCGCCGGGCCGTCAGCTCGTGATCCCGGATGCGATCTCGTATCTCCGCGGAAAGGGCCTCGCGATACCGGCTCAGGGCGCCCAGGGCGGAACGCTGCTCGTGACGTTCAGCGGCTTCGCCGAGGGCGGATACGTGTCGGCCCTCGCGCGCACGGCGACGGCGACCGCGTCGCCCCAGCCCACCGGGCGCGCGGGGCTCGCCTACTCGGGGCTCCGGCCCGACGAAGGGTCGACCTCCCGCCTCACGCTTTACGGTCTCCGGTCGAACGTCTCGGACCGCTCGAACGTCGCGGTCTTCGGGATGTCCGGCCAGCCCGTCACGGTGAAGGTGACGGCCTACTCGGGGGATCCGGGGAGAGAGCCGGTCGTCATCGCCGACGCCGTCGAGCTGCCGCCCTACGGCTGGACGCAGTTCAGCGGAATCCTCCAGACGGCGGGCATGACGAACGGCTACGTCACGGTGGAGCGCGTGTCGGCGTCCGGATCGTTCGGCGTGTACGGCGTCATCAACGATCAGGTCACGAGCGACGGCTCGTATGTGCTGCCG
>JAEUQS010000794.1 GCA_016789625.1 Acidobacteriota bacterium
CTACGACGAGCTCGAGGCCGCGCGGCGGAAAGCCGAGGAGCAGGACCGTCTCAAGACCGAGTTCCTCGCTTCGGTCTCCCACGAGCTGCGCACGCCCCTCACCGCGATCGCGTCGGCGGCGAAGATCCTCGTGAAGCACGGCGCCGAGAAGAAGGAGACGCTCACGCGCTTCGCTCCGATGATCGTGGAGCAGTGCGACCGGCTGAAGCGGCTCCTCGACGAGGTGCTGGACCTCTCGAAGATCGAGGCCGGCGGCGTCGAGTGGCGCGACGAGACGTTTCGCGGCTCGCTCGTGGCGGACGCCGTGGTGGCGATGTTCCAGGGCATGGCCGAGGAGAAGGGCATCAAGCTCACGGTGGCGCACCGGCCATCGGGACCCACCGAGGGCTTCCTGCGCGGGGATCGCGACCGGCTCATGCAGGTGCTCGTAAACCTCGTCAACAACGCGATCAAGTTCACTCCCGAGGGGGGCCAGATCCGGGTCTCCTCGGCGCGCTCGACGCCCGAGGAAGCGTCCCGCTGGCTGCCGGAGACCGCCCGTCCCGGCCAGGGCGCCGTGCTCTTCGCCGTGGAGGACACGGGCGTCGGCATCGCTCCGGAGCACCAGGCGCTCGTGTTCGACCGCTTCCGTCAGGTGGTGGATCCCAGCACCGGCAAGCCGCAGGGCACGGGTCTCGGCCTCGCCATCTGCCGCGAGATCGTCACGCGGCACGGCGGGCGTGTGGGTCTGAGGTCCGCCCTCGGACAGGGAAGCCGTTTCACCGTGGCGCTCCCCGAAGCCGCCGCGCCCGCAGGGAACCCGTGACCAACGAAGCCGCGACGAGCCCCGTGATGCTGCCCGTGGAGGTGCCCGCGAACGAGGCCGCGTCGTGGCTCCGGTCTCTGGGCACGGTGCTGGGCGCGGAGCTCTCGTTGGCCCCGCCCTCGGCCGAGGGCCCGAAGATCGAGGCCAACGGCGAGGTTCTCGCGACCCTCGTGTCGGCGCCGAGAGTCGCGAACGAGAGGCTCACGGAAACCGCCGGGCTGGTCTCCCGTCTCGTGGAGGACCGCGTCGTGAGACGCGACCTCGTGGCGCAGATGGCGCGCCTGTGGAAAGAGCAGAACTTCCTCACCACCGTCGCGACGGCGCTCACCGCGCAGTCGACGCCGGAGGAGACGGCCCAGCGCCTCCTGCCGCGCGTCACGAAGCTCCTCGCGGTGCAGCGCGCGTCGATCGTGCTCGCTCGGGCCGACAGGAGGCTGGTCGTGGCCGCGGCGAACGGCGGGACCTCGCAGCCGGGCATGGTGCTGCCCGAAGGGGGCATCGCCGAGCAGGTCTTCCAGACGGGAGAGGCGATCCTCGTGGAGAACACGACGCGCCTCGGCGAGGACAGCTCGGTCTTCAAGTCGCTGCATCGGGATGCCCGCACGAACTCGTTCCTCTCCGTGCCCATCGTGTCGAACGGCACGTGTGTCGGCGTCATCAACGTCACGGACCGGGCGGCAGGCAAGAGCTTCTCCGCGGAAGACCAGAAGCTCGTCACCGCCATCGCGGCGCAGCTCGGCATCGCGCTCGCCAACGTGCATCTCCTCGAGGAGGCCCGCCGCTCGGAGGCCCTGAAGCGCGAGCTCGATCTGGCCTCCAAGATCCAGCGCTCGCTGCTGCCCAAGGGCCCGTTCCGTGTGACCGGCTTCGATGTCTTCGGACGCTGCGAGGCGGCGACCTACGTGGGCGGCGACTCCTTCGAGATCGCGGCGCGGCCTGGCGGCGGGCTCTGGGCAGCCGTGTTCGACGTCTCGGGGCACGGCGTCTCGGCGGCGCTTCTCATGGCGTCGGCGCGCATGTCGCTCCGCGGCATCCTCTCGGCCGACGAGTCCCCCGCCGAGGCCGCACGGGCCCTGAACGAGCAGGTCGTACGCGATGCGGGTGACACGGGCCTGTTCCTCACGGCCGTCCTCGCGCGCATCGAGCCCTCGGGGCACGTGCGGCTCACGTCACTCGGCCACCCTCCGGTCTTCGTGGTGAGGACCGACGGCCGCGTGGAGTCGTTCGAGAAGGGCGGTGCCCCGGCAGGCATCGTGGACGACGAGGTGTACGAGGAGGAGGAGCTCGACCTCGGGCCCGGCGACCTCCTCGTCCAGTACTCCGACGGGGCGAGCGAGGCCAGTGACGGCGCGTCGATGTTCGGCGAGGACGGGGTCGTCGCCGCAGCGACGCGGATCGCGTCGCGGAGCGCCGAGGAGGCCGCCAACGGGCTCTTCGAGGCGGTCTATGATCATCTGAAAGGCCGCCCCGTGAACGACGACATCACCGTTCTGTGTCTCAAGCCGGACGCCACCCGCGTGTCCGAGGGCCGTCTCGGCGTCGTGCCGCGTGGCTGAGGACCGTCTCGTCCTGGTGGCCGACGACGAGCCCGCGCTCCGGGAGACCGCCGCCTTCATCCTCGAGTCCGAGGGCTATCGCGTCGTCCTGGCCTCGAACGGCGAGGAGGCGCTGGCCGTCGCGCGGAGAGAGGCTCCCCGCGCGGCCCTCATCGACGTGAACATGCCCAGGAAGAACGGCTTCGATCTGTGCCGCGCCTTTCGGGCCGACCCCGCGCTGGCAGGCATGTACGTCATCCTGCTCACCGCGCGAGGCCAGAAGACCGACGAAGCCGAGGGCCTGGCCGCGGGCGCGGACGCGTATCTCACGAAGCCGTTCGACGACGAGGAGATCCTCGCGCGCCTCGCGAAGGTGTTCGAGGGCTAGCGGGCTCGCATGCCGCGGGAGTCGATCCTTCTCGAGACCCAGGCGACACTCCCGCTGGTGCGCGTTCTCGCCGGGGCCCTCCGCGGGGTGCTCGACGAGTGGGGCGTTCCCGAGAGCCAGCGGTCCCTGCTCGAGCTCGCCCTCGTGGAGGCCGCCACGAACGTGGCCCGGCATGCCTACGTGGAGCGCGAGCTCGGCAACGTCGCGCTCATCCTCGGGCGCGAGGCGCCGTACCTCTATCTCGCCGTGCGCGACTCCGGACACCCTTTCGATCCGTCGGCTCTGCCCGACCTCGAGGAGCCCGACCCCGAGGATCCGTCCACGTGGCCCGAAGGGGGCATGGGGATTCCGATCATGAGGTCGGTGTCCGAGAAGCTCGAGTACACGTCGGAGAACGGCTTCAACACGCTGACCCTCACCGTGCGCATGGAGGAGACCTGAGCTCCCCCGACGCCCGCCTCGCCCTCGCGTCCTCGCTGCGCGACGCGGCGGGAGCCGCGTTCCGCGGGGTCGCGTGCGCGCTCCGCGACGAGCGCACCGTGAACCTCCTCCTCGTGGTGGACGCTCCGCTCCGCGAGATCGCGGGCCTCCAGCGCAAGGCGGCACGGGCGCTCGCCGAGACGGCCCGGAGCCGGCGTGTCGAGGCGACCCTCGCGGTCTCGTCCACCGATCTCCTGCCCCGCCTCCCGCTCACGCTCGAGACGCTCGCGTGTCTCGCGGCCCCGTGCGTTCTCTCGGGTCCCGAAGACCTCCTCGAGGCCGCGCTCCCCCGGGCCGACGATCCGCCCCCGCTGGGCGAGGGCCTCCGGCTCCTCGTGCGGCGCGGGGCCCGGCTGCTCGCGGCGGGCGGCGCGCTGGACACGAGCGGCGATGCGGCGTCGGCCGCGGAAGCGCTCGAGGCGGTGCGCGAATCGGATCTCGCGATCGGCGCCGCGCTCCTCCTCGCGGCGGGCCGCTGGGGCCGCGACGAGATCTCGCGGGACGCGCTCCTCGCGGAGCTCGGCCGTCCCGGAGGGTCGGGCGAGATCCCGGAGGGGCCCCTTTCGCGGGGACTCCACACCCGTCTTTCGTGGACCCGGTTCCACGACGTCGTGTCGCGGCACGCCGCGGCGCTCACCTTCTCGCCGCCCCTTCCCGTGCCCGAGGCGCGCCGCGAGGTGGCGCACGCGTCGGACCGCTTCCTCGAGATCCTCCGGCTGTTCGAGGAAGACCGCCTCGGAACGCCGCTGCCCACGTGGGAGGCTTACGTGCGCGCCGTGGCGCGGCGCTTCCCGGCGGCGTCGCTGCCGCTCTTCGCCGGTCTCTCCGACGAGGACGGTCCGGTCTCGCGCCGCGCCGCGCGAAAGTGGCCGCTCGCCGAGCGTCTCGCGCCCGCCGTGGCCTCGCTCCTCGACTGGGATCCCACGGGCTTCGCGCTCGTCCCGGCCCTCCTGGATCTCCCCGAGGGAACCTCTCGCGAGGAGCAGCGCCGGCGCGCGGTGGAGCTCGCGGCGCGCGTCTGAACGGCTCCGCCTCCGGCGCGCTAGACTTCGGAACAGACATGCATTCTTCATATCGCGCGGCCTTCAACGCGGCCTTCACGGACGAACTCTTTTCGAAGTACGTCGCCGATCTGCAGGGCCGCCTCTCGGCCGAGTCGGGATTCCGCCTCGCCGAGACCCCGGTCTTCCTCACCGAAGAGCTCACGTCGCGCATCACGACGGCGGCGCGGGAGATCTACGACCAGCTCGCCCGCCCCGAGGCGATCGCCCGCATGAAGTCCGCGATTCCCGAGCGCTGGAATTCGCCGGGCATGGACGCTCTGCCACAGCTCACGCAGGTGGACCTCGCGATCGTGCGCGAGAAGGACGGCTCGCTCGGTCCGCGGCTCATCGAGCTGCAGGGCTTTCCTTCGCTTTCGTGCTTCGAGGTCGTCCAAGCCCGGGCCTGGTCCGACGCGCTCGCCGGAATCCCCGGTCTGCCGGAGGGGCCCTGGAGCCCCTACTTCAGCGGCCTCGACGAGCAGGGGTTCCTCGCGCTCCTCCGCAAGGTCATCGTGGCCGACGAGGATCCCGAGGAGGTCATCCTCATGGACCTCTGGCCCGAGAAACAGAAGACGTGGGTCGACTTCTCGGCCACGAAGCTCCTGTTCGGCGTCGATTCGGTCTGCCCCACGACGCTCGAGAAGGAAGGGCGCGCTCTCTATCGGCGCAAGGACGGCCGCCGGATCCGCGTGAAGCGCATCTACAACCGCGTGGTCTTCGACGAGCTCATCCAGCGGGACGTCACGCTGCCGTTCGACTATCGCGAAGAGCTCGACGTCACGTGGGCGCCGCACCCCAACTGGTACTGGACCTGGTCGAAGTACTCGCTGCCGCTCCTCGACCACCCCGCCGTTCCGAAGGCCCGCTACCTTTCGGAGATCGACGAGCTGCCCGCGGACCTCACCAAGCGCTACGTGCTCAAGCCGCTGTTCTCGTTCGCGGGAGGCGGCGTGAACGTCGATCCCACTCCCGAGGACGTCGCGCGCGTCCCCGAGAACGAACGGTCCGTGTGGTGCCTGCAGGAGAAGATCGACTACGAGCCGTGCCTCACGGCGGCGGACGGCGGCGGCGTGAAGGTCGAGATCCGGATGATGTTCTTCCGGCCCGACGGCGAGCCCCGGCCGACCCTGGGCCTCAACCTCTGCCGCCTTTCGCGAGGAAAGATGCTCGGGGTGGACTTCAACAAGGACTTCACCTGGGTGGGTTCGTCGGTCGCGATTCACCCCTTGTCGGCCGAGACCCAGCCGGGCTGAAGCGAGGAGAGAACGGCATGCTCAAGGCGCTCGAAGGCACCAAGGTTCTCGTGATCCTCCCCGCGACCGGATTCAACGACGACGAGCTGGGCCGCGTGAAGACGACGCTCGAGGCCGCGGGCGCGACGCTCGTCTACGCCTCGGCGTCCGAGGGAGACGTGACGTCGGCCGCAGGCGTGACGATGAAGGTCGTCTCGATCACCGAGCCGAGGACCACCGAGCTCCTCGGCGCGGTCGTCATCGGTGGCCTGGGGACGATCTCCCTCGTGGACAACGGAATCGTGCACAAGGCGCTCCGCATGATCGAGCGCGACCGGAAGCCCATCGGAGCGCTCTCTCAGGGTGTGGCCGTGCTGGCCCGGGGCGGTCTCCTCAAGGGCAAGAGAGCGACGATCTTCATGTCTCCCGACATGCTGAAGGAGCTCAAGGACGGCGGCGCGCAGTACGAGAAGAAGCCGATCTCGATGGACGGGGATCTCGTCACCGCAGACGGAGCCGCGTCGGCCGAGCGCTTCTCCATCGTGCTGCGCGAGCTGTTGACCACCAAGCGCGGGCCGAGGCCCCGGGGCTGAGCACGGCCGGCCTCCCGAAGCGCGCCGCGCTTCTCGTCGCCGTCTTTCTCCTGCTTCCCGCGCTCCACGGGAACGCCGCCCGGCTCGCGGTGCGCTCGTATCGTCCGGCGGACGGACTTCCCCAGGCCCAGGTCACGGCGATCGCGCAGGACCCCAGCGGCTTCCTCTGGGTGGGGACCCAGGCCGGCGGGGTCGCGCGGTACGACGGCCGGCGCTGGGAGACGTTCGACGCCGAGAGCGGCCTGTCGGGCAGCTCCGTGTACGGGCTCGCCGTCGATTCGAAGGGACTCGTCTATGCCGCGAGCAACGGGGGCGCGGCGCGCTACACGGGACACGCCTGGGAGCTCCTCCCCCTGCCGAAGGATCCGGGGCACGCTCTGGTCACGGCCATCGCCCTCGGAGCGAAAGACGAGGTCTATCTCGGAACGTATGCCGGGCTCGTCGTGCTGGAGGCCGCCGGGGGGTCGACGGAGACGCTCGTGAGCGACGCCTCGCTT
>JAEUQS010000811.1 GCA_016789625.1 Acidobacteriota bacterium
CGCGAGAACCCGATATCGACCCGGCGCGAGATCCCGGAGCTCGAACGAGCCATCCGCGTCCACGGGAACGGCCCTTCCGAGGCCCACCTCGGCAGAGAACGCCTGGAGGAACCCGAGCGACGCGGCCAGCTCGGGGCAGAGACGGCCGGCGAGAGTGCCGCCCGGCCGGAGCGCAACGTCGAGCACCTCGCCGTCCTCGACACCCTTCACCACCGATGCGAATCCCGGATGCGCGAAAACCGCGCGCACGACTCTTTCGTCCTCGAGAAACCCCGTGAGCTCGTAGCGGCCGAACGCGTCCGTTCGGGTCTCGAGACCCATGCTTCCGAACGCCTGCCGGTTGGGCGTCACGACGACTCCGGCCAGGGGGTCGCCCGTGCGCGCGTCGGTCACGACGCCGCGGAGCGCGCGCCCGCGCGGCAGCGCCACGTCCCGGAGATCGACGTTCGCGCCGGGCTTCCGCCGGCCGAGGTTCACGCGCGCGGGAAGATAGCCCCGCTGCCGCACGACGAGCTCGATCTCACCGGGGAGCGTCACGAAGAGCGCGAACTCACCCCTCTCGTCCGAGGTTGCGGCCCCGCCGTCGGTCTCGGCGCCGTCCTTCGTGGCGGCGAGGAGCGAGATCGTGGCCCCGGCCACCGGCTCACGCCGGAAGTCCACGACGCGCCCCGTGACGCGCTCGGCACGCGTGAGCGTGACGACGAGCTTCGCTTCGCCGCCCCACGAGCCGCGCGCGCTCACGTGCTCCTTCGCCGTCGCGCGCCAATCGAGAGCCGTTGCGGGCGTCCCTGCGGGCAGCTCGAACCGGATCGCGCCGCCTGGCCCCGAGGCAGAATGAAGGCGCCGCACGTCCTCGCCCGGGAGGACGAGCGTGACGTGGGCGCCTTTCACGGGGAGGCCCAGGTCGTCGGCGACGAGACCGTCGACGACGAGGCCCTCGACGATGCGAGTTTCAGGCCGCGGACCCTCTGCCTTCGCGCTCAGCGCAAGAAGAACGACGAGCGCGAAGGACGAGAGCATGTGGCTTCAGCGGACGCGGACCTGCCCGTCGGCGGCGCCGGCCTTCTCAGGTTTGCCGGGCTGCTCGAAGAGCGACCGCACGCGGAGCTCGACGACGCACGGTCCGCCGGCCTCGGGGATCTGGCAGGGAGCGGAGCTGCGAAGGAGACGCGTGCGCGGCGGCACGTCCATGCCGGCCGTGGTGAAGCTCGCGACGTAGGGTCCGGCGAACGGCACGCGCACCGAGAAGCGCCCGTCGGGTCCGACGCGCACCGGCACCGAGCGGGTCTCGTCGGAGTTGAGGAGCGCGCCCATCGCGGAGCCCTTCACGGCGCCGTCGACCTTGAGCATGCCCTGCACCTCGGGGCCCGTGCAGCCGAAGGAGATCTCCGTGGTGCGGCCGTCCTCGACGCTCGCGATCTCGCCGAGCCGGATGAAGTGGGCGTCGGCTCCGGAATCGAACGACCGCGTGAGGCCGTACGTTCCGGCCTCGAGCGTCTCGACCACGGCCTTCCCCTCGGCGTCCACGGCGACCGTCTGGCCGTCGAGACCGAGCTCGGGGTTCACGCCGAGGCTTCCGCCGCCAGCGCCGCAGAACCGCACGAGGAGCTTGCCGCCCCCGGTGAGCGTGAGGTCCACGTCGTTCGCGGCGCCGTCCACCTCGATGGTCTTTCCGGCGAGCCGGGGACCGCGGGCGCGGAGCCTCACGGGCTCCCCTTCGGGCACGCCGGGAATCGCGAACGTGCCGTCGTCCTTGGTGGTCACGGTGCGCTCGGCGTCGGTCGTGGCCGAGAACGTCTGCCGGCCGGAGCGCGCCCAGAGCACGGAGGCTCCCGCCACGGGGTTGCCCGTCACGGCATTGCGCACCTGCCCGCGCAGCGTGCGGCCCCGGAACAGCTTCACGTCGCCGAGCTCCATGTCTTTGCTGGCCGGATCGAGGGGGATGGTCTTCTCCACGTAGCCCTCGGCCCTCAGCGAGAGCACGGCCTTGACGGCGCGGATCTCCTCGGCGGGCACGTCGAGGAACACCTCGAAGCGGCCCTGCCCGGAGTTCTCCCCGCGCGACTCGCTGCGGACGCCGGTAACGGCTCGGTACGAGATGACGACCTTCGGGGCGAGCGGGGCGCCGCTCTCGTCCACGGCCCGACCGGCCACGCGCGGCGCGCGGTCGAGCGCGAGGTCGGCCGTGCCCTCCTTGCCCGTGAGCTTGCGAACGGTGCGGTAGCCGCGCTTCGAAACCTCGAGGTCGAGCGGGCCCGCGGGGAGACCCGCGGCGCGGAAGGAGCCCTTGGCATCGGTGGTGACGGTGACGGCCGCGGCGCCCGCGCGCTGCGTGCCCTCGCGCACGACGACGGTCGCGCCGGCCAGGCCGGAGCCGCCGCGCTCGCGGACGACGCCGGAGAAGGCGCGGTCCGCGGCGCGAACGTCCGTCGCGGCGAGGGAGAGGAGCGCGACGAGCGCGATGGGGAAGGCGGAAATCTTCTTGTTCAAGTGTCCTCCGTGTAGGTCGCCGCCCCGTGCGTGCGGGCAGCAGGAGGTTCTACGGATTCCGGGCCTTCCCCATCGCGGTTCGGTTGCTCAGAAAGCTACATCGAGACCGAACGACACGCGCCGTCCGGGCGTGGGATAGCCCGCGACCTCCTGGTAGTCGCGATCGAACAGGTTCGCGGCGCGGGCATACGGCGCCACGACGTCGAACAGCCTGGGGCCGGTGACCGAGAGATCGAACCGCACGTGGGAGGGGTTCGTCACCGTGGCGAACGTGGCCGCGTCCACGTCGCGCCGCGAGCCCACGTACATCGCCGTCAGCTCGAAGGAGGCCGTATCGAGGACCCGCCCGCCGAACGTGAGAGACGCGCGGTTCTTCGGCCGCCGGAGGAGCTGCTCGCCCGTCGCGCGGTCCTCCGCGTCGAGGCGCGTGGCCGAAGCCCTCACGAAGAGCGCGTCGGTGAGCTCTCCACGCACGACGAGCTCGAGGCCCTGGGTGCGGGCGCGGCCCACGTTCTGGTTGGTGTTCGAGACGAAGTCGTACTGGATGAGCTCCTTGATGTCGTTGCGAAAAAGCGCCATCTCCACGACGAGACGGGGAATCACCTTCCACTCGACGCCGGCCTCGTAGGCCACGGAGGTTTCGGGCTTCAGCTCCGGGTTGCCGCTGAACGGGAAGAAGAGCTCGCCCGTCGTGGGCGAGCGGAACGCGCCGCCCACGGAGGCGCGGAGCTTCCAGCTCGCGCTCGCGCGATACGCCGCGGTGAGGCGCGGGCTCACGTGGCTGCCGAACGCGCTGTGGTCGTCCCAGCGCACGCCGGCCGTGACGTCGAGCCGGTCCTTGAGCACGGAGATCCGGTCCTCGGCGAAGACCGAGAACGTGTGGAGCGATTCCCCGTCGAGGTTCGTGCCGTACGAATCACGGCTCGTCACCGTGACGCGCTCGTAGTCCGTGCCCAAAGACAGCCGGTGCGCTCCGGCCACGTGCCCGAGCGAGAAGCGGCCGCCCGCGCGACGGGCCTGGGAGTCGCTGTGGGTGTAGCCGAAGGAGCCCTCGGGATCGTCGAACGTGGGCTCGTCCTTCGCGTAGATGCCCTGCATCTCGACCGTCGTGGCCGCGCCCAGTCTCAGGGAGATCGGCACGGCGATCGTGGTCGTGTCCACGGTCGTCTTGCGGAGCGGGCTCGGAGTCGAGCCCGAGAACGGAACGCCCGCGGTGGCCGAGTCGTTTCTCACGATCGCCCCGACGCGCAGATCCTCCATGACGTTCACGTGGAATCCCCCCGCCAGGTTCGTGACGTCGTAGGCCGAGTTCGGGAGGTCCAAGCCGTCTGTCGTGCGGCGGTTCCAGGACGCCGTGACGTCTACGGGACCGCCCGCGTACGACACGGTCGCCTCGGCTTCGCGGGACTTCAGGTTCCCGATCGAGCCCCGGCCGTGCACCGACACGCCGGCCTTGGGCGCCCGCCGCGTGAGGATCTGGATGACGCCGCCGACGGCCTCGCTG
>JAEUQS010000812.1 GCA_016789625.1 Acidobacteriota bacterium
TCGTCGAGACCGAGCCCGTCGAGGTCGCGGAGCAGGCGAAGCGGCTCACGGTCACGGCGACGTTCGTCGAGCCGGAAGCGCCGGTGGTGAACGTCACGGTGCGGGTGCCCTGGCCGGCGGTGATGGTGCCGTTCGTGATGAGCCACGTGTAGGTCGCGCCGGCGCCGTTGTCGGGCACCGAGGCCATGACCGACGTGCTGGCGCAGGCCGGCGGCGGGAGGGTCAGGGTGGCGTTGAGGACGTTGGCCGTCACGTTGACGGTCAGGAGGGTTTCGACGAAGAAGCCCTGCGGATCGGTCGCGCGGAGGCGCACGGTTCCGGAGGTCGCCGTGCAGGTGGCCGCGACGGTCGCGGTGACCGTGCCGGCGGTGTTGACGATCGAGCTGAGCGTGATGCCCGTGGCCGTGCCGCCCGGCACGACGGTGACGGTCACGCTGCCGGGACCCGAGTCCGTGTCGTTCACGGTCGCGATGGTCGAGGTCGCGCTCTCGCCCTGCGTGCGGTTCACGGTGGCGCCGGCCGTCATGGTGGGCGCGACGCCGAGGGTGAAGTACGCGATCACGGGGTCGTGGTCGGAGAGGCGCACGGGCGTCGTGTTGTCACCGCGCAGGACCTCGGCGAAGTCCGCGTCGATGCGGGGATGCTCGAGGCGGTACGCGAGGACCGAGGAGGTGAGAGAGGTGGAGGCGAGCACCTGGTCGATCGTCTGGGAGGAGCCCTCGAAGACGTACGAATAGCGCTGGGCCGCCGGAGCCGTGCCGACGAGGTTGACGAGGTCGGGGTTCACGAGATCGGCGCTCGCCAGGACGACCTGGGAGGCGGGCACCGGGTTTCCGGCGACCGTGCCCGTGACGTCGATGAGGCCGTCGCTGAACTCGTAGGCGTTGAAGTCGCCCACGACGAGGACGCGCTCACCCGCCGCCTGCCGGGCCTGGACGATGCCCGCGAGCTGCTCGGCCTGGGCCTTCCTCTTCTGGCGAACGCGGTTGCCGGTGGTGGTGAAGCCGCTCGGCGTCTCGTCGTCGACCCCGATGAGCGACCGCAGGTGATTGGCGATGACCGTCACCGGGTACGTTCCTCCGGTGCAGCCATGCACCGTCGCCCGGAGCACCAGGGGCGGACGGTCGTTGAGGAGCGCCATGGAGTTGTCGCTCGGGTCGATCCACGTGGTGGCCGCGCCGAGCTGGACGACGTCCACGACGTCGACCTTGGTGCCGGCGGCGGCGGGAGCGCAGGCCGGGTCGGCCGACGCGAGGGCGCCCTTCACGAGGAAGCCCACGTCGATGCCGCCGACGTCGTTCCCCTCGACGAGGAACGCCTGATACAGCGGGTCGGGCTGGCCGTTCGCGAGAGCGTCGGTGCTGAGCCGCGTGGCGAGCGTCTGGAGAACCGAGAGCTTCTCCATCTCCACGACGGCGAGGATGTCGGGGAAGCGCAGGAAGTTGCGGATCGCGAGCGACGCCTTCACGAGGCGCAGCTCGAACGCCGGCGCGGTGAGGACGGCGTCCCCGTTGGGATCGTTGACCGTGTCGTAGAACCGCTCCATGTTGTAGGCGCCGATGGTGAACTCGAGCCGCGTGGGGGCGGGAGCCGCCGTGGGCACGGGGTTCGAGGCGACGATGGCGGCGGGAACCGGGTCGGGGTAGACGGTCCAGGCGCCGAATGAATAGTCGAGCGGCCCGACGATCCCGTTGACGACGGCGCCCGCGTTCACGTTGAGGATGGGGGCGCCCGCCTGGCGGTCGCTGTCCACGTTGATGCGCTCGGGGTTGGCGTCGAAGCGGGTGACCGTGGCCGGGGAACCGGCCGGGAGCGGATCGTTGTTTTCGACGCCGGGCTCCCGGAAGGACCGCGCGACGCCGGTCACGACGCCGTAGAAGAGGCCGTTCGAGGTGGACGTGGCGTTCGCTTCGCTCTTGTTGCCCTCGGTGGGCGAAATGACGGTCAGGGAGGGGATCGAGACGCGCATGCCCTCGCGGCGCTCGAGGTTCTCGAGGCTGTTCACCTGGGTCTCGGCGGCGGTGATGACGACGGCGGCCGGGAGCGGGTTACCGGTGGAGAAGACGCCCTGGAACACGAAGCCGGGCTGGCCGATCTCGGTCAGCGGCGGCTTGCCCGGATCGGGCTGGAACTCGGTGACCGTGCCGGTGACGAGGACGTCGGCGCCCTTGACCGCGCCGGCCGGAGGCGCGCCGCCCGTGAACACGAAGATGCCTTCGGAGGTCAGCGCGTTGGCGTCGATCGAGGCGTCGGGCGTCTGGAGGAAGAAGCCGTTGTTCTTGAGGCCCGTCACGATGCCGCGCGTCGTGTGGGTCTGACCGAGCAGCGGAGTCGTCACCCCGGGACCCTGGATCTGGTTGATGGGCGTGACCGCGAAGCTCCCGACCTGGAACGAGGTCGTGCAGGTCGCGGTCTGGGGAACGCCGTCCGCGTTGCTCCACTGCACGGTGACGGCGTAGGTGCCGACGGGCGTCATCGCGCTCACCGAGAGAACGGCCGTGGCCGTTCCGCCGGCCGCACCCGCCGGGACGAGGCTTCCGAGCGTGATCGTGCCGGGGTTGACGGGCAGGATCGTGGTGATCGTCGCGGCGTTCACGACACCGTCGGGATCGGTCGCCGAGATGTTCGCGCTCCCGGCGTTGCCGGCGAGCACGAGAACCGAGGCCGGGCAGGACGGAACGATCGCCTGATTCACGGGCGCGCCCGCGCCGAACGTGAAGTCGTCGACCGCGAGGCCGTCATCGGCGCCGGAGGCGTTGAAATCGGTCCAGCGGATCCACACCGTCGAGCCGTTGGGAATCGAGAGCGCCGCGATCGTGGCGCTCAGCACCGTGCGGTTCGCGGCGTTGTTGCCGTCCTTGGCGCCCGTCGTCGCCTGGTTCGGTGTCGAGAAATCGAGAGCGTCGAAATCGATCCAGGTCCCGGTGGTGAGGCTCGTGGCGTCCGTGCTGTACTGGAAGTCGATACGGTCCGCGCGGGAGGCGGTCCCGAGGCGCCACTCCTCGCCCGTGTAGCCGATCGCCGGACCGGTCAGGGTCGAGCCCGAGTTGTTCGTGAAGCACGCTCCGAACACGGGGATCAGGCTGCCGCTCAGGAGACCTCCGAGCGCCCGTTCCGTGGTCGCCGTGGTCCCGTAGCTGTAGGTATCGCCCGTGTTGGAGCCCCCGTTGTCCCCGCCGTACTGTTCGTTGTCCCGTGTTCCGCCTCCGGTCTCGGTCAGCCTCCACCCCAGCGTGGACGCCGCCGTCGGGTCCAGCACGTTCGTGGTGCCGGAATTGGCCAGGCTGTTGAAGTCCTGGGTGTACGTCGACCCGGTGAAGCTGGCACATTGGCCCCACGCCGACGCCGGGGAAAGAGCGACACACAGGGCCGCAAAGCCGAACGCGGCGAGCCGGATGGGACTTTTCATCACTCACTCCTGAACATGAACGGATTGGATCGGGCCGAGGCCGGAACTTATCACCGGAGAGCCCGACGCGAGCGAAGACCGTGTTCAGAAAACGTGAGGCCGCGTTGACGCCCCCCGGAACGGCTTCGATAATCCCCGGCCTGCGCCCGAAACGGCGCTCATCGATGACGCGCCTTTCTGCCGACCAGCTCCGGGACGTTTACCGTCTGATGCTCCTCAACCGCGTGGTCGAGGAGCGTCTCGTGAACCTGTATCGGCAGAACAAGGTCGTGGGCGGCCTCTATCGCTCGCTGGGACAGGAGGCGACCTCCGTGGGCACGGCGTTCGCGCTCGAGCCCGGCGATCTTCTCGCCCCGCTCATCCGGAACCTCGGCTCCGTGCTCACCCGCGGCATCTCGGCTCGCGACGTCATCTCCCAGTACATGGCGAAGGCCTCGTCGCCTTCTCTCGGCAAGGACGGCAACCTCCATTTCTCGAACCCGGGGAAGGGAATCTACGCCCCGATCTCCATGCTCGGGACGCTCTTCCCCGTCGTCGCCGGCATGCTCCTCGCCGAACGGCTGAAGGGCCGGAGGACCGTCGGCATGACGTACATCGGGGACGGCGGAACGTCCGTGGGCGCGTTCCACGAGGGTCTCAACTTCGCCGCGGTGCAGAAGCTGCCGCTGATCGCGATCGTGGAGTTCAACCACTGGGCCTACTCCACGCCTTACGAGAAGCAGTGCGCGGCCAAGACGCTGGCGGACAAGGCGATCGGGTACGGCATCCCGGGCGAGGTGGTCGACGGGAACGACGTCCTCGCGGTCTACGAAGTCACGAAGCGGGCCGTGGATCGTGCCCGCGCAGGCGGCGGGCCGACGCTCATCGAGGCCAAGACCTACCGGCTCAAGGGCCATGCCGAGCACGACCCGCAGGCCTACGTGGACAAGGCCGAGCTCGAGGAATGGCGGCAGCGCGATCCGCTCCCCCGCCTCGAGCGCTTCCTGGAGGCCGCGGGCGTCCTCGACGAGGGCGGCCGCGCGCGCATCCTCGCGGGTGTGCAGGACGAAGTGGACACCGACATCGCGTTCGCGGAGGCGTCGCCGTTCCCCGATCCCGCCCTCGCGCTCGAGGGCGTCTACGCCGACGCGGAGCTGACCCGCAGGCTCCACGAAGGCGTCTTCGTGGGGGGCCGCTGATGGCCGACCCCCGCATCTCGGGCGGCGTCACGCTCACGCTCGACCTGCCCGAGGCGTCTCGCGCCTCGGCCGACCTCTTCTACCTGGAGGCCATCCGCCAGGCGCTCTCCGAGGAGATGGAACGGGACGGGAGCGTGTTCCTCCTCGGGGAGGACATCGGCGTCTTCGGCGGCGCGTTCAAGGTGACCGAGGGCCTCCTCGACCGCTTCGGCGAGGCGCGCGTCATCGACACACCGCTCGCCGAGGAGGCCATCATCGGGGGCGCGATCGGCGCGGCGATGCGGGGGATGCGCCCCGTCGCCGAGATGCAGTTCATCGACTTCATCTCGCGCGGGTTCGACCTCCTCACGAACTTCGCCGCCAAGAACCGCTACCGCACCGGCGTCGGCGTACCGATGGTCGTGCGCGGCCCCTCGGGCGGCGGCGTCCACGGAGGGCCGTACCACTCGCAGTCTCCCGAGATGTACTTCGTGAAGACCCCGGGCCTCAAGGTGGTGGCCCCGGCCACGGCCTACGACGCCAAGGGCCTCCTCAAGGCCGCGATACGGGACGACGATCCGGTCGTCTACCTCGAGCACAAGTACCTCTACCGGCGCGTGAAAGACCGCGTGCCCTCGGAGGACTACATCGTCCCGCTCGGGAAGGCCGCCGTGAGGCGCGAGGGCTCGGACCTCACCATCGTGACCTACGCCGCGATGCTCTACACCGCGCTCGACGCGGCCGCCGTGCTCGCGGAAGAAGGCGCGTCCGTCGAGGTCATCGACCTCCGCACGCTCCTCCCGCTCGACGAGGAGACCATCCTCTCGTCCGTGGGGAAGACCTCCCGCTGCATCGTCCTCCACGAGGACACGCGCACCGCGGGAATCGGCGCCGAGATCGCGGCCACGCTCTCGGAAAAGGCCTTCGAGTACCTCGACGCCCCCATCCTCCGCGTCACCGCTCCCGACACCCCGGTGCCCTACGCGCCCACCCTCGAGCGCGCGTTCCTCCCGAACGTCAACACGCTTCTCGCCGCCGCGAGGAAGCTCCTGAAGTACTGATAAGGTGGAGCCGCTATGCCGACGAACGTGATCATGCCGCAGATGGGCGAGTCGATCGCCGAAGGAACCCTCACCAAGTGGCTCAAGAAGCCGGGCGACGCCATCAAGCGCGACGAGCCCCTCTTCGAGATCTCCACCGACAAGGTCGACGCCGAGATCCCCGCGCCCGCCTCCGGAGTCCTGCTCGAGATCCTCGTGCAGGAGGGCCAGACCGTCGCGATCAACACCGTCGTCGCCGTGCTGGGTGAAGCCGGCGCTGCGGCCGTCGCCGCTCCGGCCGCCGCTGCACCGGCTCCGGCCCCGGCTCCTCCTGCCGCGGCACCGGC
>JAEUQS010000821.1 GCA_016789625.1 Acidobacteriota bacterium
CTGAGGACCGCGGGCCGCGGAAGCACGAAGGCCGGGCTCGCGCCCGGCCTTTTCCGTTCTAGCCTTCCTTCTTGAGGTACTGGTCCAGCTTGCCGAGGAGGCGGGGCAGCTCGACGGGCTTCGTGTCGTAGTCGTCGCAACCCGCCTGGAGAGCCTTCTCGCGATCGCCGACCATGGCGTGCGCGGACAGCCCGATGATCGGAATGGCCTTGGTGTCCGGCGCCGCCTTCAGCCGCCGGGTCGCTTCGTAGCCATCGAGAACGGGCATCGAAAGGTCCATCAGGATGAGGTCGGGGTGATTGGCGGTGGCCTTCTCGACCGCCTCCAGCCCGTTGACGGCGAGCTCGATCTGGTAGCCCTTGCGCTCCAGGCGCCGGGACAGCATGTCGCGGTTCATCTCGTCGTCGTCCACCACCAGGATCCTGGCCATCTCCGCTCCTTGTTCTTCGTGACGCCCGGCCGGAAGGCCCTGGCGGCGCGCGATTCTAAGCCCTGGGGCTCTCGAGGGACTCGGCCACGACGCGGTTTCTTCCGCCCGCTTTGGCCCTGTAGAGGTTGGCGTCGGCGGCGGCGATGAGCGCCTCGTCATCCGGGGCGTCGGCCGGGAACGCCGCGACCCCGCCGCTCACCGTGACCCGGCCCATCGGCTGCGCGGGTCCACCGGCGAACGCTTCGCGCTCGACGGCCTGCCGGACGCTCTCCGCGAAACGGAACGCCTCTTCGCGGGTCGCGCCGTAGAGGAGCGCGACGAACTCCTCGCCACCGTAGCGGGCCACGATGTCTCCGCGCCGGCCCGTGCGCTTCACGGTCTCGGCGACCTTGACGAGGGCGACGTTGCCCTCCTGGTGGCCGTTCGTGTCGTTGTAGTGCTTGAAGTGATCGATGTCGAACATGACGAGGGAGACCGAGTCGCCCGTCGCCTGCGCGCGGTCCAGCTCGAGCTTGAGGCGCTCGCGAAAGAAGCCGAAGTTGTAGAGCTGCGTGAGCGGGTCGGTGATCGCGCGGTGGTGGTGCCTCGTCACCTGCCGGGTGAGGCTCCGCACGCGCTCCGTCTGCTGCCAGAAGAGATCCTCCATGAGGTCGGGGCGCCTCCTCAGGAGCTGCCGGAAAGAGTCGATCGAGAGGCGCCGGATCGCGCAGCCGGTGAGCGCCCGCACCGTCGCCGACCGGGCCCCGCCGTCGAGGCCCACGATCTCGCCGATCACGGCACCGGGGCCCAGGGTCCGCAGCACGACGCGGCCGTCGCCCTCGGAGGTTTCGTGAAAGACCTCCATCTCGCCGTCCACGAGGAAGACGACCTCGTTCCCCGGGTCCCCTTCGCGCCAGAGGTACTGACCCGCCGGGAGCGAACTCTCCACGGCGAGCTCGGTGAGCTCTGCTCCGAAGGCCTTCCAGAAGTCTTTCATCGAATGCGGCCCGTGAATTGTGGCACAGGGCCGGAGAGCCGAAGGCCCGCCCTGCGGGCCTCAGTCGACGGGGATCTTCGTGTAGCGCCTCGGTCTCTCGGCCGGGGTTTCCTTGCGCGCGATCTCTTGGTTCACCAGGTCTCTCACCATGCGCAGCACGTCGATGCTGTGGGTCGCGAGCCCCGAGAGGACCGACGCGGCGTTTCCGCCCTTGAGCGCGTCTCCGAGAACCCGCTCGGCAATCGTCCGCAGCGGGTGAAGAGCACAGCCCTCGCCTCCACAGGCGTAGCCGGGGAGGAGGCCCGGCGCGGGCGGCGGCACGGCTTCGGGCCCGGGCCCGAAATCCTCTTCGAACGCCGACGTCGCCGGTCTGCGCGGTCGGCGGGGCGCGGCGGCTCGCGCGGCCTTTCGCGGCTTCTTCGGTCCCGTCTCTCCGGCTTTCACGAGCTCTCCTTCTTGCGAAAGCGGACCACGAGCCGTCCGTCCTCGACCTTGGCGCCCGCGGGCTCGTGACCCGAGAGGGTCCGGGGCACCGGGATGTGATGCCGGAAGTTCCCGACCCGAACGATGAGGTCCTCGGACGAAAGAGCCAGATCGATCTCTTCCTTCTCGAGGAAGGGGAGGTTCAGCCTGAGGACGTACGAGCCGCCCGACTTCACGTAGCGGTAGGGCGCCTCGACGCGATAGGACGAAGCCGGATCCTGGCCCGCGTAAAGGGTCTCGCCGAGCTCGGCGAGGCCGGCCGCTCCGACCACCTGGTCGTCCCTGAGCTCGAGCGTGAAGACGGGCACCGGGTCGAAGTACTCGTGGGCCTGGGCGAGAAGAGCGGTCTGCGTGCGGCGCCACTTCGCGAAATAGGGGTCGTCGAGCGTCGAGGGCAGCAGCTTGTTCACGATCACGGCGTCCACCGTGAAGCCGTAGAGGCCGAAGTACATGAACGCCCGCTGGGTCTCCTTGATGACGATCTTCTCGGCGTTCGTCACGAGCCTGACGGTCGTGGTCTTCGGGTCCTTGAGGAGGGCATCCACGCCGTCGAGCTTG
>JAEUQS010000836.1 GCA_016789625.1 Acidobacteriota bacterium
GGGGCTTCAGGATGACCAGGTCGTTCCCGCGGAGGAAGCCGAGGTCCTGGTACGTGCCGAGAGCCGCGCGTCCCGCCGAGGCCGGAACCCTGCGAACGTCGTGCCCGAAGAAGCGCGACGCGTAGCTGAAATGGAGCAGCCCCAGGAGCGTCGGCGCGTAGTCCATCTGGCTCGTCAGCGCACTGACGTGCCCCGGCTCGATCTGCCCTCCCGGCGCGTAGACGAGGAGCGGGATGTGGTAGTTCTCGATCGGGATCTCCGTGCGCCCCGCGCTGGCCGCGCAGTGATCCGCCACGATCACGAAGATCGTGTTCCGGAACCAGGGCCTCGTGGCGGCGTCCCTCAGGAACTGACCGATCGCGAAGTCCGTGTATTTCACCGTGCCGGCCCGGCCCGAGGTCTTCGACGGCAGGTCGATCTTCCCCGGCGGGAAGGTGTACGGGCGGTGATTCGAGGTCGTCATGAGGAAGAAGTGGAACGGCTTGCCGGCGGCGTGGTCGGCATCGGCCTCCCGGAGCGTCCAGCGGTAGAGGTCCTCGTCGCAGGCCCCCCACACGTTCGCGAACGTGACGTCCTCGGCGCGCACGACCGTGCGGTCGATGACCCGGTAGCCGTTGTGGGAGAAGAAGTAGCTCATGTTGTCGAAGTAGCCGTAGCCGCCATACAGAAAGGCGGTGTCGTAGCCCTTCGCGCGAAACACGGATCCGAGGGTGAAGAGATCCTCGTTGTGGGGGCGCTTCACGAGCGATCGGCCCGGCGTCGGGGGGAGCGACAGCGAGAGCGCCTCCATACCCCGGTCGGTGCGGGTTCCCGTGGCCTAGAAGTGATCGAACGACAGGCTCCGTTTCGAAAGCGCGTCGAGGTTTGGCGTCAGGTCGTAGCGGTCGCTCAGAAAGTGGACGTGCTCGGCGCTGAGGCTCTCGACCGTGATCTGCACGACGTTGGGGTGCGCTTCCCCGCCCGGCGCTCCGTTCCTCACGACCCGCAGCGTGTCGCTCGCGCCCGGGTCGACGAGCGTCGAGCCGTCTTCCTCGAGGCCGGGACGGAGAGCCGCGAACGCCTCTTTCGACGTCAGGGAGGGGTAGAACCGCGCGTAGTCGAGCTCGTTGCTCCGGAACGCGGCGAAGAGCGACCAGAGACCGTTCTTTCCGAGCTCGGCGACGTAGACGTTGGACGGGACCGGGAGACTCGAGGAGGACAGGAGGCCGCCCAGGACCGACACGGCCAGCACCCAGGCGATCGCGGTGCCGAGCCGCCTCCGGCCCGGTTCCGGCGCCGCCTCGAGCCAGAGAGCGGGCCAGCCCGTCCGCCCCACGAGGACGTGCAGGACGACGGCCCCCGCGAAGATCCCGGTGAGGACGAGCGGCAGGTCGTACGACTCGCGGATGTTGCCGACGACCTCGGTGGTGTAAACGAGATAGTCGACCGCGATGAAGTTGAACCTCACGCCGAACTCGTCCCAGAACGTCCACTCCGCGGCGGCGCCGAAGAGCAGCGCGAAGAGCACGAAGAAGGCGCTCAGGGAGGCGACCCTCCGGAACGCCGGCGTTCGGAACAGCCGCTCCGGCAGGGCCGCCGAGAGCACGGCGAACGGCAGGGAGGCGAAGGCGGCCGCGCCCAGGTCGTAGACGAAGCCCCGCAGGAACGACGCGGGGAGGGCGAGCCCCCACGACAGCTCGGAGGACGCCTTCACGAGCAGGGCGACCCGCGTGAGGAGCGCGACGCCCAGGAAGACGAGGACGAAGATCACGGCGCCGCCCGCCCGGCGGGCGAGGACAAAACGGAGGCCTTGGCGTTCACGCATGGAGCCAGCGAGGCTGCGCGCCGACGCTGAACGGTTCCCGAACCGGCCTCCCCGGCCTGCAGGCCTCACCGGAATCGGGAACCGTCTAAACTCCGCGGCTCCCGCGCCGGGCGCCCTCCGCCCGCGCGAAACACACCATGAGCACGACGCCCCCCCTCGAGGCCGAGATCGCCCGCCGCCGCACGTTCGCGATCATTTCCCACCCGGACGCCGGGAAGACGACGCTCACGGAGAAGCTCCTTCTCTACGGCGGCGCGATCCACCTCGCGGGCTCCGTGAAGGCCCGCCGCGCGACCCGCCACGCCACGAGCGACTGGATGGAGATGGAGCGCGAGCGCGGCATCTCCATCACCACGAGCGTCCTCCAGTTCGAGTGGCAGGGCCACCACCTGAACCTCCTGGACACGCCCGGCCACAACGACTTCAGCGAGGACACGTACCGCACGCTCGCCGCGGCCGACAGCGTGATCATGCTGCTCGACGCGGCCAAGGGAGTCGAGCCCCAGACCATCAAGCTCTTCCAGGTGTGCCGCATGCGCGGCCTCCCCATCGTCACCTTCATCAACAAGCTGGACCGCGCGAGCCAGGACCCTCTGGACCTCCTCGACGAGATCGAGAAGGTCCTCGGCATCCCCACGACACCGGTCAACTGGCCCATCGGGTCCGGGCCCGATTTCCTGGGCGTCTACGAGCGCTGGGGCGGAACCCTCATGCGCTACGAGCGCGGCGAGAGCGGCCGCAAGGCCACGGCCGAGGCGCTCCCCCTCGACGCTCCCGAGCTCATCGAGGCGCTGGGACCGCGCGCTCACGCGCAGCTCGTGGAGGAGCTCGAGCTCCTCGAGGGCGCGTCGCTCCCCTGGAACCGCGAGGACTACCTCGCGGGCAAGCTCTCGCCCGTGTTCTTCGGGAGCGCGATGAACGACTTCGGCGTCGAGCCGTTCCTGAACCGCTTCCTCGAGCTGGCCCCGTCGCCACGGCCGCGCAGCGCGGCTCAGGGCTCGATCGATCCGGCCCAGCCGGCGCTCACGGGGTTCGTGTTCAAGATCCAGGCGAACATGGATCCCTCGCACCGCGACCGCATCGCGTTCGTCAGGCTCTGCTCGGGCCGTTTCGAGCGCGGCATGGAGGTCACGCACGTGCGCACGGGGAAGCCCCTCAAGCTGAACAAGCCGCTCCAGTTCATGGCGCAGGAGCGCACGCTCGTCGAGGTGGCCTACGCGGGAGACATCCTGGGCCTCTGGGATTCCGGCGCGCTCCGCATCGGCGACTCGATTGCCGAGGGAAAGCCCGTGGAGTTCGAGGGCATCCCCCGCTTCTCGCCGGAGCATTTCGTGCGTGTGGCGCTCCTGGATCCCATGAAGCGCAAGCAGCTCAAGAAGGGTCTCGACCAGCTCTCGGAAGAGGGCGCGGTGCAGGTCTTCTACGATCCCGTGCGCCTCGAGAAGGACCCCGTGCTGGGCGCGGTGGGTCTCCTCCAGTTCGACGTGATCCAGTACCGCCTGCGGGTGGAGTACGGCGCGGACGTCTCCTTCGTGAGGCTGCCCTACCAGTACGCGCGCTGGGTCGAGGGACCGCCGTTCAGCGAGTCGAAGTTCGACGATCCGGGCCGCACGGCGTGCCTCCTCGACATCGAAGGCCGGCCGCTGATCCTGTTCGCCACGGAATGGCACATGGCCCGCGTGATCGACCAGAACAAGGCGCTCACGTTCATCGCGGCCGTGCAGCCGGGACGAAAAGGCGCGATCGTCTGATCGACTGAACCTCTCTCCGTTCGGCCCGTATCAAGGTCATCGGAGGCTCCATGGCCCACCTCTCGCGCCGGACGCTGCTCACGACCTCCCTGGGAGCGCTCGCATCCGCGGCGATCGCGTCCCGGATACAGGGCGCCTCGCCTTGCGACTCCGCGACGGCCACGGCGACGCTCGTCCCCAAGGGCGAGCCCGGAACCCCGCTCACGGTCTCGGGCTGCATCTTCCGGCCCGACGGCGAGACGCCGGCCGAGGGCGCCATCCTCTACGTCTACCAGACGGACCTCACCGGTCTCTACTCGCCGAACCGCGCCGGGGGGCCGCGCCTTCGCGGCTACCTGAAAACGGGTGCGGACGGCCGCTACTCCTTCCGCACGATCCGGCCCGCGCCGTACCCGGAGGGCACGATCCCGGCCCACATCCACACGCAGCTCTGGGGCAGGGACGTGCCGCCCCAGTGGAACCTCGATCTGCTGTTCGAGGACGATCCGCTCGTCCCGGCGGCCGACCGCACGGCCTCGCGCGCGGCCGGCCGGTTCGCGAACGTTCGTCCCGCCGTCGCGAACGCTTCGGGCGTCCTCGAGGTCACGCTGAACCTCCGCATCAAGCCCAAGGCGACCCGGTTCGAAGGCGGGATCCGGCACGGCCTCGAGGCCTGCGGAATCAGCGTCTAGCTTCCCCGTCACCCGCGGGGTTTGCGGCCGGGGCGCGTGGCTTCGGTGTCCTCGACCGAGGGATCCCCGTGCGGCGAGGAGGGCCCCGCGACGGGAAGGGTCACGGTGAACGTCGACCCCGAGCCCACGACGCTCGTGACGGTCACGTCGCCGCCCAGCATCTGGGCCAGGCGCCGCGAGATGGTGAGGCCGAGACCCGTGCCACCGTACTTGCGGGTGGTGGACGAGTCCGCCTGCACGAACGGCTGGAAGAGCCGCGCCAGCTCCTCGGGCGTGAGGCCGATTCCCGAGTCCTTCACGCGGAAGACCGCGAGGTCCCCTTCCTTCTCCGCCGTGAGAGACACCGTGCCCCCCTCCGTGAACTTGCAGGCGTTGGAGAGGAGGTTGAGGAGGATCTGCTTCAGGCGAAGGGCGTCCGACGTGATGGCCGTGAGCCCTTCCGCGCACGTGACCGTCAGCTCGTTGCCGTTCTTGCGGGCGAGGGGATCGATCGTCTCGGCGATCTCGACGAGGAGCTTCGCGAGGTCCACCTCGCCGAGCTCGATCTGCACCTTTCCCGCCTCGATCTTCGAGAGATCGAGCACCTGCTCGATGAGGGAGAGGAGGTGCCGCGACGCCGTGCGCACCTTCTCGAGATCCGCGAGATAGGGCGTGTTGGCGTCCTCCTCGGCCAGCTCGATGAGGAGCTCCGAGTAGCCCTGGATCGCGTTCAGCGGCGTCCGCAGCTCGTGGCTCATGTTGGCGAGGAACTGGCTCTTGGCGCGGCTCGCTTCCAGCGCCTTCTCCTCGCTCTCGAGAGCCGCCCGTTCCGAGCGCTTCGAGCGCTCCACCGATTCGGCCAGCTCGCGGGTGCGGCGGAGAACCCGCTCCTCGAGCGCCTGCGCCCGCTCGCGCACGTTGAGGCCGCGGAGGTTCGAGACGAAGAACCCCGCGCCCCCGAGAACGAGCACGTAGACGAAGTAGGCCCAGGGGGTCTTCCAGGGGGCCGCCCGGATCGAGAACGACGTCATGACGGGGCCCGAGACGTTGCCCGCGTAGTCGCGGCCCCATACGAGGAAGCGGTAGGAGCCGGCCGGCAGGTTCGTGTACTCCTTGGCGTCGCCGGCGCTCCACACCGACGGGGCGTCGTCGAAGCCGTCCAGCTGAAACCGATATCGGGTATCGCTCTCGCGGAAGAACGAGAGGAGCGCGAACTCGAAGCGCAGCGAAGCGGCGGTGTGCGCGAGGGAGGCCCCCTCGAGCCGGGCGACGGCGCCGTCCACGAGCGTGCGCTCGAGGACGAGCGGCTTGGGCGTCGTGTCCTCCTTCACGCCGCCGGGGTCCAGCACGGCGACGCCGCCCACGGTGCCCACCCAGAGGCGGCCGCCCGCGTCCACGAGCGCCGCGCCGGAGTTGCACTCGTCGCTCGGGAGGCCGTCGGCCTTCTTGAAGGTCATCGCGTCGAAGTGACCGTCGGGCCGCGGGGTCAGCCTCACGACCCCCTGGTTCGTCGTGAGGTAGTGGCGGCCGGCGCCGTCGGTGCGGACGCAGTAGCCGTCCTCGTCGTCGGGCAGCATGCCTTCGGACACGAGCGTCGAGAGCCGCACCGCGGGCTTGCCGCTCCCGGGAACGCAGCGGAAGACGCCCGCGAACTGCGTTGCCACCCAGAGAACGGGGTGTCCGCCCTCGAGACCCGACACGTGAAGGCCCCGGGCCCGCTCCTTCTCGAACGGAGCGCCCTCGGGGACCGGGGAGAAGGCGCCGCTCGCGTAGCGGGCGATGCCGCCGGACGTGCCGACGAAGACCTCGCCGGAGCCTTCGCCGTTCTGCGCGAGGCTCAGCACCTGGGGGCTGCCGGTGCCCATCGCCTTCTCGTCGAACACGGTGAAGCCCCAGGCGCTGCGCCTCACGAGCCCGCGCGGCGTGCCCGCCAGGAGCACCGTCTCGCCGCCTTCCGCAACCTCGAGGAGAGCCCGCACCGCGCCCGAGGGCCCGCTCTCGTCGGCCTCGCGGGCCGGGATGCGCTGGAAGCCTCCGCGCGTCGCCGCCCACACACCGCCCGCGGTCCGCGACGGGAGGATCGCGAGGACGAACGGGTTCGCGAGCTTCGCCCCGACCGGGTCGAAGGAGCGGAGCCCGGCGCTCGAGAGGATGTCGATGCCCCGCGAGCCGCCGATCCACAGGTCCTTCTCGCCCGGACTCGCACCCGGCACCTCGGCCAGCGCGTAGACCATGTTCGAGGAGAGGCCGTGCCGCATGTCGAGCGCGCGGAAGCCGCCCAGGCGGTGCGTGAGGAGCCCGCTCCCCTGCGTCGCGACGAAGACGACGCTGCCGGCGCCGCTCGGGAGGATCTTCTGGATCGCGTTGCCCGGAAGGTCGATGGCCCGCCGCGCGTACGGCGCGCACGAGAGCCCCTCGCAGGCGTAGAGGTCGCCGTGCGCGGTGCCCGCGAAGAGGAGCGTCCGGCCGGCGAGCTCCACCTCGGAGAGGCACAGGATCGCATCGCCTGGGAGGCCGGTGAGCGGAAGGCTCCGGAGGTCCCTCACGAGGAACAGCCCCCCGGCTTCCGTGCCCACATAGAGGCCGCCGGCGGCGCTCGAGCTCGGCAGGACGGTGTTCACCGGATCCTTGGGCAGCGCCCCGCTCTCGCTCCCGGTGTGGAAGGCTTCCCCGCTGCGGTACGCGAGCCCGTTCTCGGTGCCCACCCACAGCATCCGCTCTCCGGACTCCACCGTTTCGGCCAGCGCGCGGGCGGCCCCGCGGGGGAGCCCGTTCTCCCCGGCCGGAAAGCGCGTGAACGCGCCGCCGGAGAGCTTCGCGAGCCCGTGCCCGGTGGCGACCCAGAGCTCGGCGCCCGAGGCCC
>JAEUQS010000837.1 GCA_016789625.1 Acidobacteriota bacterium
TCTCCGATCAGTCGGTGCTCCTCCTGCCGGGGATGCAGGTGGAGGCGAACTTCGCGGCCCGGGAGGGCGAGGTCGTCACGGCGCGGTTCACGTGCGAGGGCGGACCCGTGGTGTGGGACTCGCACCATCACCTCAGCCCGGCGCCGGAGGACACGCTCGTCTACGAGAGGGGCGCGGGCGAGAAGGGCGTCGTCTCGGTGCGCGCGCCGTTCGACGGCTCGTTCTCGTTCCTCTTCGTCCACGGCGGCGCGGCCACGGCCACGCAGAAGCTGAACGTGAAGCTCTACGGCGAGGCCAGGCTGGAGGGCTGGGACTTCAGGTAGGCCGGCAGGTCCTCGCCCGTGAGGGACTCCAAAAACGCGACGAGATCGTCCACCTCGGCGCCCGACAGCCGCAGGCGCTTCAGCGTCTCCTCGCGATGGCCCACCGCGGCGAGATCGGGCAGCGTCGAGTAGAAGATCACGACGTCCTTCAGGCGGGCGAAGCGGCCGTCGTGCATGTAGGGCGCGCTGCGGGCCACGTCGCGAAGAGACGGCGTGCGGAACTCGCCGATCGACTCGGGCTTGGCGGCCACGAAGTCGAGCTTCTCGTTCTCCCGGGCCCCCCGGTCGTCGCTGAAGCGCCCGCGGCCGTTGAACGGGTCTCCCCGCACGAGCTCGATTCCGGGCAGGCGCCCCGCGTCGAGGGGCAGCCCGCTCCTCGGCCCGAGCCCGATGTTGTGGAACTCCCGGTCCGAGAGGAGCGGACCGCTGTGGCAGAGCGTGCAGCCGCCGCGCCCCGCGAAGATGCGCGCGCCCCGCTGCGCGCTGGCCCCGAGGGCCGCGATCTGAGCCGCGTCGTTCGCCCGGAGGCCGGCGACGAACGTGTCGAACGGCGCGGGCCGCGACGTGACGAGGCGCTGGAACGCGTCGAGCGCCTTGCCCACGTTCGCGTACACGCGGTCGACGGCCTCCCGGTCGCGCTCGGCGAGCCCGGCCCAGGCGACCGCGTGGGGATGGCCCGGCTCGAGCGGGACGGGCCGCCCGTCTCCCGGGCGCGGCCGCCCGTCTCCCGGGCGCGGCCGCCCGTCTCCCTCTGTTTGCGCGAGGAACGCCGGCAGCGCGCCGAAGAGCTTCTCGTAGGCCTTCCGGAGCGCGCGATCCTGGGCCACGACCCGCGCGGTGCGCAGCCTCGAGCCCGCCATCTCGCGCGGGTCCTCGATGGGCTTGCCGGCCTGCGCCCAGAGGGAGTCGGCCCGGCCGTCCCAGAAGAGCCAGCGCTGATACGCGGCGTTGAGGACCGACTGCGTGTGCCGGGTCGTCTCGGACTTCCCCTTCGCGACCTCCCGCCCGTCGCTCCAGCCCTTGGCCGGGTCGTGGCACGTCGCGCAGGAGAGGTCTCCCGCCGAAGAGAGCCGCGTATCGAAGAACAGGAACTGTCCGAGCCGGGCGGCGAGCGGGTTCTCCGCGACGCGGTTCGTCGCGCTCTTCGGCGGAGGCGGCAGCGGGGAGAGCGCGAGGAGCGCCTTCCGCTCCTCGGGTGTGAATTCCACCGGTTCATCGCCCGCGGCGGGGAACGCCAGGAGAGCGAGGGCGAGAAGCGCGGCCCTCACTCGAGCGTCACCGGGAACACGAGCCCCTCCTGCCCGCGCGCCGTCTTCACGGCGACGAAGATCTCCCAGTAGCCGGACATGTGGAAGAGCAGGCCCTCGGCACGGTAGCGGCCGTCCGCCCCCTTCACGAACCGCGGCTGCGTGCGCATGCCGTGCCGGTGGTCGGGCATGTACGCGTCCACGGCCTCGATCTCGGGCCGGGGGCCGGCGTCCTTCGTCTTCGGCACGAGCGTCAGGCTCACGTGGAAGTGCTCGTTCGAGGGAATCGGGTCGGGGTCGGTCGTGAGGACGATCTCCCAGAGCCCGTCGCCCGTGGCCTGCCGCCGCTCGGTGGGCGCAGGCACGGGCGGGGCGGGGGAGGCCGACTGGCAGCCGGACAGGAGGATCGCGAACGTCAGCACGAAGGCCAGGACGAGGTATCTCAAGTCTGCAGAAGCTCCTTCGGGAAGCGCCCGGCGCGGAGGAGGAGGTCCTTGAAGGCGTCGTCGCCGCTCGTGACCCAGGCGAGGAGGCCCTCTTGCCAGAGCTCCACCGAAACTCCGGGCGCGGCGAGGAGGGTGCGCAGCTCGGCGAGACGGGCGCGATACCGGTGGGCCCACCCCGTGCCGGGCTCCAGGAGGGCAAGGCCGAGGGGCGACGTCGGCTGGAAGATCGGATCGTCGTAGGACTTGCCGGTCTTGGCCTTCGCGAAGACCCGCGGCTCAGCGGGAGACGAAATCGTCGCCGGCGTGTCGCCGGCGAATCCCGGCGTGAGGTAGAGCGTTCCGTTCTGCTGTGCGGGCGAAACGCTCACGAGAGCCTCGACGCGCAGCCAGCGGATGGCGCCTGCTGCCCACCTCACCATCGGCGTCACGCGGGCCGCCCGCGCGCCCACGAGCACGAGGTGCTTCGGCTCGAAGGCCGCGGCGGCTTCCGGCAGCGGGATTCCGAACCGCACGGGCTCGTCCACGAACGCGCGGGCCTCTCCGGGCTCGCGGAACGCCTCCTGGGCCACGACCTGCACGAAGACCTGATGCTCGGCCCGCCCGCGGGTTGCGAGGGCGAGAGGCACGAGAAGGAGGCTGCGGCGGGAGAGGGACACCGCCGCATTATTCCTTCGAGGCCGCCCCTCCTGCACGCACGCTCGCGATCGAGGGCAGGCGCTTCACGTAGTCGAGATACGGGCCGAGCCGGAACTTCTTCGCCGTGTTGCCCGAGGACATGTACCGGATCGACCCGAGGACGTTCCGTTCCGGCGGCCAGGGCCTGTCGAAGAGGCCGAACGTCCACAGGATTCCGGTGTACGAATTCGGGTTCCGGCCGTCCAGCGCGTACTTGTTGTTGAGGTGCACCAACGTCTGGTAGGCCTCCTCGGGCGACGCCGAGAACTCGAGGACCTTCTTGCCCCAGAGCATCCGCAGGTAGTTGTGGAGGCGCCCCGTGGCGACGAGCTCCTTCTGGGCGGCGTTCCACAGCTCGTCGTGCGTCTCGCCGGCCTCCCACTCCTCGCGTGAATACACGTACGCGCGGGGGTCGGCGGCGTGCTTCTTCAGGGTCTCGAGCGCCCAGAACGGAAGGGCGGTCGCGAGGTGGCCCGTGTCCTCCCGCCGTTTCGAGTGCCAGAGGAACCCCACGTCGCGCCAGGTGAGGGCTTCGTCGAGAAACGCGTTCACGTTGGCGTCGCGGCAGAAGAAGCCCTCGCGCCTGCCTCTCTGCTTCACGTCGATCTCGGCCGGGGTCCACGGGCCCGGGACGTCGAGGGCCCGCTCGACGACCTCCTCGATCGAGAGGTGCCCGAAGTGGAGGTAGGGCGAGAGGCCGCTCGCGAAGCCCTCCTCGAGCGAGGCCGGCTGGCTGCGGGACTCGGCGTACCCGCGCAGGCGTCGCGCCAGGAAATCCGAGAGCCTCTGCCGGGCCGCGCTCTCGCCGCCGGGCGTGTCTTGGACGGCCGGCAGAGGATCGAGGGGCAGGGACGCGACGAAGTGCGGGAGGTCGGCCGGCGGTTCCCAGACCGCGAACGGCGGATCGACGCGCACGCGGGCGTCGCGGCCGAGTCGCGGCGTGACCTCCGCGCGATGCCCCCAGGCCTCGACGAACGCCTTGTGGATCCGGGGACGCAGGTGAGCCGCGGCGGAGACGGAGGGGCCCAGGTTCGCGAGCGGCACGACGCAGTTGCCGTCCACGGCGAAGACCGGAACCTCGACCTTCGCGGCGAGAGCCGCGCTCTGGCCGGGCACGACGAAGCACGGGAAGTCGTCGGTGACGACGACGGCGGCGTCCCTGGCGAGAAGGCGCACGAGTCCCCGGGCGGGGGCCGAGGGCGTCTCGACGAACGGCCAGTAGGTGAGGCCGAGCTCTTTCGCCCGCCGCGCGTTCTCGCGCATCCCCTCGAGGACGAACGTGTGGAGCCTTCGGCTCGCCCACGGGTAGTCGAGCCGCAGCCCCTCGTAGACGACGAGCGGCTTCTTCAGCTCGTTGGCCACGGCGACCGCGTAGTCGAGGGCGTGGTTCCGCGAGAGGCGGCGGAACATCTGGCACCAGTAGAGAACGTACCGTCCGGCGGCGTTCGTGGGGGCTTCGTTGAGGCGGGTGAGCCGGGCCTTCTTGTAGGTCACGATCCCTTTCCGCGCGGGAGCCCGCGCCGGATGCGGTCCGTCCCTATACTCCGCGCCGTGCTGCTCTCCGCTCAGGGTCTCACACGCACCTACCGCCTCGGGACCCAGATGGTCACCGGGATCTCCGAGGCGTCGCTGTCCCTCGACGCCGGCGAGTTCGCCGTGCTCGCGGGCCCCTCCGGCAGCGGGAAGACGACGCTCCTCAACTGCCTGGGTCTCCTCGACACGCCCGACTCGGGGACGCTCGTCTTCGAGGGACGCGATGTCTCGGGCCTTTCCGACAAGGAGCGCGCGCGCGTCCGCCGGGAGCGCCTCGGCTTCGTGTTCCAGAACAGCCAGCTCATCCCCGTGCTCACGGCCGAGGAGAACGTCTCCCTCGCGCTCTGGATCCGCGAGTACTCGGACGCGGAGTCCAAGTCCCGCGCCCGCGAAGCCCTGGCGGCGGTGGGACTCGGGGGAATGGAGGACCGCAAGCCCGACGCGCTTTCCGGAGGGCAGCGGCAGCGCGTCGCCGTGGCCCGCGCGATCGTGGGGAAGCCGGCTCTCATCCTGGCCGACGAGCCCACGGCTTCGCTGGACTCAGAGACCTCGAGGAAGCTCCTCGACCTCTTCGACGCCCTCCACACGAAGCTCGGGGTGACATTCCTGTTCTCGAGCCACGACCCCCGGATGATCGAGCGCGCGGCGCGGCGCATCGACCTTCTCGACGGGAAGATCGTCAGTGACCGGATCGTGCGAGAAGCGGCATGACCGTCGTCATGAGTGACCGGATCGTGCGAGAAGCGGCATGAACCGCTGGCAGCGCCTTTCGGCGCTCAACCTCATGCGGCACCGGCGCCGCACGCTCCTCACGGGCTCGATCGTCGTCGTCGGCTTCGTGGCGGTGACGATGACGGCGGGCTTCGTCTCGCAGACGTTCTCGAGCCTCCGCAAGGCCACCATCCGCGGCACGGGCGGGCACCTCAAGCTCGTGGATCCCCAGGCCTTCGGGAAGACCGACGACGAGGCCGCCGGGATCCTCCTCACGAACTGGCCCGAGATCGACCAGGTGGTGCGCAAGGATCCCCGCGTCATCCAGGCGATGCCCAAGCTCCAGTTCTTCGGGCTCGTCTCCAAGGGCGAGAAGAGCGCGGCGTACCTCGGCACCGGCACGGTCCCGGCGCTGGAGAAGCAGGTCTCCCTGACGACCGACGCCATCGCGAGCGGAACGTTCTTCGAGAACCCCGAGGGCGACGAGGTGATGCTCGGAACCGGCCTGGCCCGCGCCATCGGCGCCACGGCCGGCGATCTCGTGACCGTGATGACGACGACGCCCGAGGGCGGGCTGAACGCGCAGGACGCGACCGTCGTCGCCGTGATGCAGTACCCCATCAAGGAGCTGGACGACCGGCTGCTGTACATGCCCTACAACGTGGCCGCGCGGCTCCTCTCGGCGGAGGGGAAGGCGAGCTCCGTGGTCGTGCTGCTCCGCGGCGACGACGTGGACGACGTCGACCGGGCTGGGAAAGACATCGGCGCCGCGCTGAAGGCCTCGGGGCATCCCGTCGTCGTGCGCACGTGGCTCGAGACGGCGGCCTTCTACAAGCAGGTTCGGATGCTCTACATCTCGATCTTCTTCTTCATGGGTCTCGTGCTCTCGACCGTGGTGATCCTGGCCGTCGCCAACACCATGACGATGTCGGTCTTCGAGAGGACCCGCGAGATCGGCACCCTGCTCGCGCTCGGCATGGAGCGCGGCACGGTGCGCCGCCTCTTCGTTTTCGAAGGGTTCCTCCTCGCGCTGGTGGGCTGCGTGGTGGGAACGATCCTCTCGCTCCTCCTCCGCGAGGCGCTCAACGCCTCGGGAATCATGCTGCCGCCGCCTCCGGGCGGGACGAAGGGGAACCTCCTGCACGTGGACTTCATCCCATCGGCCTACGGCATCGGGTTCGCCGTCATGTCGGTCACGCTGCTCCTCGCGTCGCTCTGGCCGGCGCGCCGCGCGTCGCGCCTCAACCCCGTCGAGGCGCTTTCGCATGTTTGAGCCGTTGCGACTCCGGTCCGCCGTTCTGCTGGCCGCCGTCCTCCTCGCCGTGCCGGCTCTCGCCGCGCCCCCCGCGGACCCCACGGCGCTCCTCACGAGCGCCGAACGGGTGAAGGAGCCCTGGAACGAGGCGGTCCTGAAGCTCCGCCTCTCGATCGCGAAGCCAGGAGCGCCGACGGTCGGGACCGAGCTCGAAGTGGCCGTCAAGGGCCGGGACAGGAGCCTCATCCGGTTCCTCGGAAAGGACTCGGGGAAGCTGTTTCTCGTGAGGGGCGAGGAGGCGTTTCTCCTGCTCCCCGGCACGAAGAACCCGATCAAGGTGCCGCGCGCGCATCGCCTCAAGGGCGGCTTCGCGAGCGCCGATCTCTCGAACACGCGGTTCCTCGAGGACTACGATGCCGTGCTCGAGCGCGAGGACGTCTACCAGGAGCGCGATTGCGCCGTGCTGCGGCTCACCGCGAAGAAGGGGCGCAAGCCGTCGTATCCCGTGGTGCGGGTGTGGGTCGATCGCAAGGAGAGCCTGTTGCGCAAGGCCGTCTTCCTGGTGGCCTCGGGACGCACCTCCAAGGAAGCGACGTTCGACTCGTATCGCGACTATCACGGCAGCCCCGGGGTCGAGAAGATGACCATCGTCGACCAGCTCGTGCCGGGGACGACCGTCGTCGAGTACCTCGACTACGAAAAGCGTTCCCTCGCCGACGCCGTGTTCGAGGTGGCGACCGCCCGTACCCAGACCTGGTAGCGGGATCCCGCCCGGGAGGCGGGATCCCCGCCGGCGAGGGGATCCCCGTCGGGCGGGCGCGATGTCAGAATCCGCGAATGCTGCTCCTCGCCGGTCTGGTTCTCCTTGCCGCGCCGCCGATGGTCTCCTCCGCGCCGACCCCCGTCCCCCCGACGCCCACACGCGTTCCGGCGATCACCAAGTCGTCATCGGCTCCGCCCAGGAAGCCTCTTCTGAGCAAGGGTCCCGAGGTGACCGCGACGCCTGAGGTCGGCATCCCCCGCGAGAGATCGCTGCAGGACGCCGCGCGCGAGCGGAAGGGCAAGCCGGGCTCTCTCTCGGTGGTCGGGGGCTCGGTCCAGGCGGGCGAGCCGGAGAAGCCCGCCGAGGCGGCGGCCGAAGACGGAACGAAACCGCCGGCCGCGGCCGAGGCTCCGTCCACGGAGGCCCGCGTCGCCCTGCTCGACGTGAGCTACGGCAAGGTCGACGGCAACGGCGCCGTCCAGATCAAGGGCCGGGTGCAGAACCGCGCCGGTGCCGACGTGTGCTCGGTGAAGCTCAACCTCTCCGCCCAGGATGACGTCGGCAAGTCGCTCGGCGAGCAGACCGTGGAGGTCGTCGCGACCCGGCTGAAGGCGGGCGACACGGTGCCGTTCGACTACCCCCTGCGGCTGCCCGGCAACGTGATGAACCCCGAGAACCGGCAGGGCGGGGTGGATATCTCGACCCGTTTCTTCGGAAAGGCGTATGCGAACGTCGCACGGGTCGAAACCTGTGCCGGAACAGGGCGATAATCCCGGGCGAATGATTCCTGCACTCGTCTTGATCGGCATCGCCTGGCTGGGCGTGGGCGCCGTCCTCGGGGAGCGGTTCGCCAAGGAAAAGGGCATCAAGCCCGCCGTCGGTTTCGGGCTGGGGGCGCTGCTCGGTCCCTTCGCCATCGTGATGAAGCAGATGAAGGGGGAAGGCAAGATCTGCCCCCGCTGCATCAAGCGAATCCCCGTGGAGGCTCGCAGCTGTCCCAACTGCGCCCGCGAACAGACGATGTTCGGCTGAAACGGTGATCGTGAGCGCGGCGGCTTGGGTCTGACACGATGAGCGAGCCGCTGCGCTACGCGTACTCGTTCCGCTTCGCCGACGGGAGCGAGAAGCAGTTCGAGGTCGCGCTGGACGCCGAGACGCTGAGCCTCGAGGCCCCCACCCGGGACTCCTATCCCGAGTGGACCGCGCTCGGGTACAAGCAGTGCCCCAACTGCCCGCTCTCGCCCGAGACGCACCCGCGCTGTCCCATCGCCGAGCAGGTCGTGGACCTCGTGGAGTTCTTCCGGGACTCGATCTCCCACGAGGAGGCCGAGGTCGTGGTGGAGTCGCAGACCCGCACCTACACGAAGCTCACGTCGCTCCAGAAGGGCATCTCCTCGCTCCTCGGCATCTACATGGTCACGACGGGGTGTCCGGTGATGAACAAGCTGCGGCCGATGGTGGAGACGCACCTCCCGTTCATGAGCCCCACCGAGTCCACCTACCGGATGATCGCCATGTACCTCCTCGCGCAGCTCGTGCTCTCGCGGCATGGCGAAAAGCCCGACTGGGAGCTCTCGGGCTTCGTGGAGTTCCTCTCGGAGGTACGCGCGACGAACACGGGCTTCTGGGAGCGCCTCAGATCCCTCGGCATGAAGGACGCGAGCCTCAACGCGCTCAACTCCCTGAACTCCATGGGGGAGATCACGCGGGACTCGCTCGAAGAGAACGATCTGGGCCGCTGGGAGCGCATCTTTCTCGCGCACTTCGCGAAGAAGTGAAGAACCTGAGAGCCCTCTATCGGGTCGCCGCCCTCCTCGCCTTCGCGATCGGGCTCTGCGCGCCGTCGCGCGCCGAGACGCCCGCGGACTACCGGCCCATCCGGTTCGAGCATCTCGGCGTGGAGGACGGCCTGGCCGTGGGCCGCGTGCACTGCATCCTCCAGGACGCCCGAGGCTTCATGTGGTTCGGAACCCAGAACGGGCTCTCCCGGTGGGACGGCGTGCGCTTCACCACCTACACGCACGACGCGCGCGACCCGTCATCGCTCTCGGACAGCTTCATCTTCTCCCTCGCCGAAGACCGCGGTGGCACGCTCTGGGCCGGTACCTTCGGCGGAGGGCTCAACCGGTTCGACCGCGAGACGGGCGCCTTCACGCCCTTCCGCCACGAGGCCGGAAAGCCCGGCAGCCTCTCGCACGATCGGGTCGCCGCGCTCCTCGTCGATTCCAGGGGAACCCTCTGGGTGGGCACGTACGGCGGCGGGCTCAACCGCTTCGACCCCCGCACGGGAACGTTCGTCGCGCTGCGCCACGACGCGCGCAACGTGTTCAGCCTTCCCGACGACCGGGTGAACGCCCTCGCCGAAGACGCCGAGGGGCGCATCTGGGTCGGCACGAACGGGGGCGGCGTCGCGCTCTACGACCGGGACGCCGGCCGCTTCTACCGCTACGACGCGGCCACGTCGGGGCTCACCGACGACCGCGTGTTCTCGATTCTGGTGGACGCGGACGGCACCCTGTGGGCGGGCACGAACTCGGGCGGCCTCAACCGGTTCGACAAGGCCTCCCGCCGCTTCACCGCGTTCCGTCACGATCCGAAGGACCCCCGCACGCTCAGCGACGACTGGGTGAAGGCTCTCGTGCGGGATGCCGAGGGAACGCTCTGGGCCGCGACGGGAAACGGCCTGTCGCGGCTCCGCCCGGATGGCAGCTTCCAGCGCTACATCGCGAGCCCCTACGATCCCGGGTCGCTCTCGGAGAGCTCGCTCCTCACGATCCACCAGGACCGGGGCAGCGTCGTCTGGATCGGGAGCTACGGCGGCGGCGTCGACCGCTTCAGCCTCGCGGCCAAGCCCTTCCGCACGTTCCGAAGGAACCCCGACGACGACTCCACGCTGAAGGACGCCTTCGTGCTCTCGTTCTGCGAGGACCACGCGGGCCGTCTCTGGGTCGGCACGCGAAAGGGCGGGCTCCACCGCGCCGATCTCGCGACCGGCCGGTTCACGCAGTTCCTGCCGGACGCCGCCGATCTGAAGCTTCCGGGGGACCTCCAGGTCACGTCGATCTTCGAGGACTCCTCGAACCAGCTCTGGGTCGGGACCTACACGGGCGGGCTGTCGCTCTTCGACGAGGAGAAGGGCCGGTTCGTCGAGCACCACCGCCAGGACGGCCCGCCGGACAAGACGCGCACGAACAGCGTCTGGGGAATCGTCGAGGACGGTACGGGAGCGCTGTGGCTCGCGACGTACGGCGGGCTCTCACGCTACGACCCCGCCACGAAGACGTTCCGCTTCTTTCGCAAGAGCGAGGGCGGCCTCGCCGACGACTCCCTCATGTCCATCGCGAAAGAGCCCGGCCGCGACGTTCTGTGGCTCGGCACGCGAGACGGAGGCATCCACCGCTTCGACATCGGAAGCGAGACGTTCCAGCGGTTCCCCGTGGGCACCGCGACGGGCCTCGCCGCTCGCTCGAGCTGCATCACGGTGGCGAAGGACGGCACGGTCTGGGCCGGCACGTTCGGTGACGGCCTGCATCGTCTGGCGGGAGACGGCAAGACGTTCGAGCGTTTCCTCGACGAAAGCTCACCCGCCCGGAACAACATCCTGGGCATCCAGGAGGACGCCGGGGGGCAGCTCTGGCTCGCGACGAACAGGGGGCTCTCGCGCTTCGACCCGAAGAAGCGGACGTTCCGATCGTTCGACTCCAAGGACGGCCTTCTCTCGGAGTTCACGTTCGGAGCCTCGGGAAAGGGCCGCGACGGGACCCTCTACTTCGGCGGCATCCGGGGCTTCAACGCGATCGAGCCCGGAAAGCTGAAGGACAACCCCCACGCGCCGCCGGTGTACGTGACCGGCTTCCGCAAGTTCAACCGCGACGTGCGTCTCGGCCGCGACATCACGACGCTGAAGGAGCTGCCGCTCTCCCACGCCGACAACGTCATCTCGTTCGACTTCGCGGCGCTCGACTTCACCGCCCCGGCCCGCAACCGGTATCGCGTCATGCTCGAGGGGTTCGATCCGGCGTTCGTCGAGACGGCCTCTCCCCAGGTGACCTACACGAACCTCTCGCCGGGCCGCTACGTCCTGCGCGTCCAGGGGGCGAATGCCGACGGCGTGTGGAACGAGCAGGGGGCGTCGCTCGCGATCCTCGTTTCGCCTCCGTTCTGGCGGACGCCCTGGTTCCTCGCGCTCGTGGGGCTCCTCGTGCTCGCCCTCGCGCTGCTGCTCCACAGGATGCGGCTCAACGCGCTGCACCTGCGGCAGGAGGAGCTCGAACGGCTGGTGGAGGAGCGCACGGCGCAGCTCGCGGACGCGAACCTGAGGCTCGAGCGCCTGTCGTACAGCGACGCCCTCACGGGCATCGCGAACCGGCGGCACTTCGAGGAGGTCCTCGACGAGGAGTGGCGGCGGGCGCAGCGTTCCGAGTCGCCGCTTTCCCTCATCCTCATCGACATCGACCGCTTCAAGGACTTCAACGACCGCTACGGACATCCGGCGGGCGACGAGGCCCTCACCCGCGTCGCGCGGAAGCTCGCGGAATCGCTCAAGCGGGCCGGCGATCTCGTGGCGCGCTACGGCGGCGAGGAGTTCGCGGCCGTGCTCGCGAACCTCTCGGCCGAGGACGCGGCGGGCGTGGCCGAGCGGCTCCGCGAGGCCGTCGAGCGGCTCCACATCGTGCATGCCGGGGCCACGGCCGGAGTCGTCACGATCAGCGTGGGCGTCGCGACCGTGAAGCCCGAGCCCCGGAGCGAGCTCTCGGCGTTCGTGAGGAAGGCCGACGAGGCCCTGTACGTCGCGAAGGGCGCCGGCCGGAACCGCGTGGAGGCGGCGATATGAAGAGCCCTCCGGGCCCGGAAACGCCTCCGGCGCGGCTGAATTCGTTCAGCCCTCCGGGCCCGGGAACGCCTCCGGCGCGCTTGCTGAATCCGGGGCGCGACGCGCTCATGAGCGCCCGGCGCATCGTGGTGAAGGCCGGGACGAACGTCGTGATGCAGGACGACGGCGGGCTCGCGCTCTCGCGGCTCTACGGGCTCATCGAATCGGTCGCCCGCCTGCGCCACGCGGGCCGCGAGGTGCTCGTCGTGTCGTCGGGGGCCGTGGGCCTCGGCACCATGCGGCTGGGTCTCCCCGCCAGGCCGAAGACCCTGGCCGCCAAGCAGGCCGCGGCGGCCGTGGGGCAGGGCCGCCTCATGGCGCTGTATGCCGACGCGTTCGAGAAGCTCGGTCTCGTGGCGGCGCAGGTCCTCCTCACCGAGGAGGACTTCACCACCCGCGAGCGCTACCTGAACCTCTCCGCGACGCTCGAAGAGCTCTTCAGGCTCGGCGTCGTGCCGATCCTCAACGAGAACGACACGGTGTCGACCGTGGAGCTGAAGCCTCAGGAAGGGCGGAGCCCTGCATTTGGAGACAACGACCGGTTGTCGGCCCTCGTCGCCAGCAAGACGAACGCCGACCTCCTCGTCCTCCTCACCGACGTCGACGGCCTGTTCACCGAGAGCCCGCGCAAGAGCAGCGCGGCGCGCCTCGTCCCCTTGGTGCCGAAGCTGACGCCCGAGCTCCTCGACGGGGCGGAGGGAACGGGCGCGCGCGGGCGGGGCGGCATGCGGTCCAAGCTCCTCGCCGCCGAGATCGCGACGAAGGGCGGCGCGCTCGCCGTGATCGCCAACGGACGGACGAACGGCGTCCTCGACCGGCTCTTCGCGGGCGAGGAGCTCGGGACCCTGTTCCTGCCGCGGCCGGGAATGTCCTCGAAGAAGCGCTGGA
>JAEUQS010000841.1 GCA_016789625.1 Acidobacteriota bacterium
GTCACGTACATCGTTGCCGACGTCAGGTTGTCGAGCGCTGCGGCAGCCGTCACGCGAACGGGTACGGAGGAGGAGACGCCGGCCGCGCTGGCGGTGATGTTCGTGGTCTTGGCAGAGGAAACGGTTGCCGCGGCCGTGACCGTCACGGTCTTGAAGGTTTGCCCGGAGGTGAAGGCGAGCGTGGCAGGCACGGTCGCGGCGGTCGTATCTGAGCTGGTGAGATTCACGGTCACGCCGCCCGCGGGGGCAGGGGCGTTCAGAAACACGGTGGCGGTCAGCGTGGCCGCCTGCTTCATGCCGTTCTGCGGCGTCGTGATGCGGAGCACGCCCGGGGTCGCCGAGACGCCGAGCGTCGCGGTCGCGGACACGCCAGAGAGCGTCGCCGTGAGAACGGTGTTCCCAGCGGCGAGGCCCGTGAGAGGCACGGCGGCCGTGTAAGCGCCCTGAGGGACGACGACGCTCGCAGGGACAGTAGCCACCGACGGCGTGCCGCTCGTGAGCGTCACGGTCGTGCCGCCGGCGGGAGCCGGGGACGCGAGCGTGATCACGGCCGTCGACGCGTTACCCACGAGCACGGTGGGCTGCTGGAGCGTGAGGGAAGAGAGAACGGGCACGACGCTCACGACGACGGTGCGGTTCACACCGCCCACCGTGTAGCCGAGGGTGACGGTCTGGGGCGTCGTGACCGAGCCGGCCGTGAGGGTGACTGTCGGCGTCGTGGTGCCGCCCGTGAGCGGCGTGCTCGCGACCACCGGGAGCGCCGTGGCGTTCGTGGTCGTTGCGGTGGCGGTGCCGCCCGCGGCCGGAGTCTTGCCCGTGAGAGTGAGCGTCAGAAGGAGGCTGCTGCCCGAGGGCACGGCCACGCGATCGGCGCGCAGCGTCGAGAGCGCGGCCTGGGTCACAGAGAGGGTCGCCGTCTTGTTCACGGCGGCCAGGGTTCCGGTGATCGTCACGCTCGTCGTGCCGGCCACGCCCGCGTGCGTCACGGGGAACGTGCCCGTCGTGGCGCCTTGTGCGACGGTCACGGACGCCGGAAGGGTCACCGCGGCATTGTTCGAAGCCAACGTGACGACCTTGCCGCCAGCGGGTGCCGCCGCCGACAGCGTCGCCGTGCCCGTCACGGTTGTCGCCGCGCCACCCACGACCGTGGTCGGTGCGACGGCAACCGTGGAGAGGTTCTGTGCCAGCGCGCGTTCCCCTTCGAATCCGAAAAGGAGCGCAATGGCAGCAGAGAGGCCGAGCACACGACGAACGGGCTTCGAGACGAGCATGAAAACTCCCGATTTCATGCGGTCCTTACTATTCGGCAAGAACCGCGCCACCGAAAAAACCAAAATCCCGGAGGGAAGAACTACGAAGGAGACCCTGCACCCATTCTCATGTCGATCCTTTGGGCCCTGAAATGAAGTGCAAGCGTTGGACGAACCTCTGACGAGAAAGGAAACCGATAAGCACTGGAGCTTGGACCGGAGCGCGGCGAAATCGGTTCCAAACGATCTCGGAGTTCGCGAGCGAAGGTTACAAACCCGGCCCTTGACGATCGCAATTTATTTGACGCGTTCCCCGTTGTCAAGCCGGCACGGGAATCATCGACGTCGGCGCGAGAACCGCCTCATCGCGATCACACCGGTAACATGAAAACTGTGGACGGAGCTTTGCCCGGGTCGGAGATCGTGGCGCGAGGAATCGAGGATCTCGCACGCGGAGTGGAGTCCCAGGAAGCGCTCCTCGTCTCGATCGGGGCGCCGCGCCTGCGCCGGATCGGCTTCTCCATCCCACAGACGCTCCCGGCGCCTGAAGACAGCCTCTACGAGCTCCTGGCGCGCACGGACCCCGACTCGGCGCACTCGCGGTACAACGCCCTGATCCGGCGCCTCGTTTCGTTCGAGCGTGCGGCGGAACGCGCCGCCACGTTGACGCCGAGCGAAACCGGAAGCTGATGACCGCGCTCCGGCATCACGCCCAGCGTAGGATGGCCTGATGCTGGAGACGGAGGTCCGGGTCTTTCACGAGCACCTTTCCGAGTGGCTCCTCGTACACGATCAGGAGTTCGCGCTCGTCGGAGGCTGTGAGCTCCTCGGCTTCTTTCCGACCGTCGAGTCCGCGTTGGAAGAGGGCGCCCGGCGATTCGGCCTGGAGCCCTTCCTCGTGAGAAGGGTCGAGGCCCGTCAGCCCGAGGTGTTCATCCCCGCTCTCGCGCTCGACATCCTACGCGCGTGAACCGCGATCGAGGTCAGCCACGCCCCCGACCCCGCGGATACGCCCTCGTCATCCTACTTCCAGACGAAGAGCTTCACCGAGGCCACGAACGTCACGAGACCCCACGCCGCGAGGATCGCGAGCGACACGGTCACCTCGCCGAGGGTGGCCCCGCCGTTGATCACCGCGCGGAGCCCGTCGTTCAGCGCCGTGAGCGGCAGGGCCCGGATGAACGGCAGGGCCGCGTCGGGAAAGCGCTCGTAGGAGAAGAAGACGCCCGAGAGGAGCCACATGGGCAGCATCACGAGGTTCATGAGGCCCGACAGGCCCTCGATGGTGCGCGTGCGCGCCGCGATGAGGAGCCCCACCCCGGAAAACGCGAAGACGCCCGTGAGGAGCAGCGCCCACAGTGCCAGCACGGATCCGCGCACCGTGATGTCGAACGCGATGCGCGCGAAGCCCAGGATCGCGAAGACCTCGATCGGCAGATAGAAAAGCCGGGCCAGGATCTGCGCGAGCAGGTAGTGCCAGCGCTTCATCGGCGTCGCCGACAGCCTCTTCAACAGGTTCCGGAGCCGCGCGTTGACGATGGGAAAGCCCAGCCCCCACATGGCCATGAGCACGTTCATGCCCAGGATGCCGGGGATCAGAAAGTCGATGTAGCGGGCGCCCGGCTCCTTCATCTCCTCGATCTTCGTCGCGGGCCGATCGTTCGCGCCGCGCAGCGCATCCTCCACCTCGAGGCGCGCGAGCCGCGCGTCGGGCCGCGTGGGATCGAGCTTGAACACCGGCCCCGGGAGCAGCAACAGCGAGATCTTCCCCGAGCGGAGCGCGTTCCCTCCGGCCGCCTCCGTGTACGTCCGCACCGTCAGACCCGGCGACTTCGAAAGCCGGGCGGCCAGCTCCGCCGACCCCGGACCCTCGAGCACGCCCACGGGCGTGCGGTCGGCGGGCTTGTCGCGAAACGCGAGGCCCAGACAGATCGCGAGAAGGATGGGGAAGAGGAACGTCCAGAAGACGGCCTCGGGCTCCCTCAGGAACTCCTTCACCCGCACCAACGTCAGCTCGTAGAGCGGAGACGACGGCTTACGCATCGCGGAGATCCCTTCCCGTGAGCGATACGAAGACGTCCTCGAGCGTCGCCTGGTGCGTCGACAGCGTCACGAGCTTCGCGCCGGCCGCCTCCACGGCCAGGAGGAGCGGCGGAACGGTTTCGTGCAGCGCGCGCACGAGGAGGAACCAGTTGGGCCCGTGCGGACGGTACTCGCTCACGCCCGGCAGAGCCGCGAGCGTCTCCTTCGGCAGCGGCGGATCGGTGGCGAACTCCACCACGCTGCCGCCCTGCAGGCTCGAGATCAGCTCCCTGGGCGTGCCGATCGCGATCACCTTGCCGTGATCCACGATGGCCACGCGGTCGCAGAGGCGCTCGGCCTCGTCCATGTAGTGCGTCGTGAGGAGCACCGTGCCGCCCGCGGAACGGAACGCCACCACGAGATCCCAGAGCTGCAGCCGGCTCTGTGGGTCGAGGCCCGTGGTGGGCTCGTCGAGAAACAGGATCTCGGGCTCCCCCACGAGCGCGCAGGCCACAGCCAGCCGCTGCCTCTGACCGCCCGAGAGCTTGCCCACGCGGGCATTTCGCTTCTCGCCGAGAGAGAGCTGCTCGATGAGCGCCTCGGGCTCCCGCCCGCTTCTGTAGAACGAACGGAACAGTCGCAGCGTCTCGAACACCGAGAGCTTGTCGTTGAGCTGCGTGTCCTGGAGGGAGATGCCGATCCGCTCGCGAATCGCGTCGGCGTCCTTCTCCCACGTCAGGCCGAGCACCGAGACCTCACCGCCGTCCCGATCGGTGAGGCCCTCCAGGATCTCGATCGTCGTCGTCTTGCCGGCGCCGTTCGGGCCGAGAAGGCCGAAGCACTCGCCGCGCGCGACGGAGAGGTCCAGCCCCGCGACGGCTTTCACGTCGGCGAAGGATTTCGTCAAGCCACGACAGAAGACCGCGTCCACCTCCGGACGATAGCAGCGCTACGTGGGCTTTCGCCCGGCCAGCGCGAGGAGCCCGTCCAGCTCGCGGAGCAGGAACCGGTCGGCCTTTCCCTCGCGGTGGACGGCCCAGGTCATGAGCGCGCCCGAGAGCAGGACCTCCACTGCCCGCGCGAGGGCGGGAACGTCCGTGCCGGCGGGCAGCTCCCCCGCGTCCACGGCCTCGGCGAGGAGCTTCTCGAACGCCTTGCGCGTCGCGCGCGCCTGCTTCGCGAGGCTCTCGTAGAGGTCCGGATCCGTGAGGTCGAGCTGGAGGTACGCGAGGTTCCGGGCCAACGCCTCGGGCGACTCGGCCATGCGCGCCCAGCCCCGGGCATACGCCCGCAGCGCGCCGAGGGCCGACGGGTTGCGCGCCCGCAGGGCCGCCATCGCGTCTTCCGTCGAGCCCGCGAGCTGCGAGGCCATCTGGTGGAGCAGCTCCTTCTTGCCGCCGAACCGCTGCACGAGCGCGCCAGCCGTGAGCCCGGCCTCGCGGGCGATCTCGGAGAGCGTGAGCTCGGCCGGTCCGACGCGCGACATGACCCGCACCGCGGCGCCGAAGATCTCGTCGTCCGAGGCCTTTCGCGGACGTGGCATCAGGCTCCGCCTTGACAGTTTCTAAATTCGGATTTAGATTTCATTTCTGCACGCGCGTTTAGATTAAACGAGAGCGTGGAGAATGACGAGGAGGAAGCGCCATGAGCCGGAAGAAGCCCCTCGAAGATCGCGTCGCCGTGGTTGCCGGAGCGAGCCGCGGAGCCGGACGCGGCATCGCGCTCGCCCTCGGCGAGGCGGGAGCCACCGTCTACGTCGCGGGCCGCACGACGGAGTCCGGGCCGCCGCCGTCGAGCGGGGCACCCGGCACCATCGAAGGCACGGCGCGCGAGGTGGGTGAACGGGGAGGGAAGGGCATTCCCGTGCGCACGGACTTCACCGAGGAGGCCAGCGTGGCCGCCCTGTTCGAGAGGGTCGACAAGGATTCGGGCCGGCTGGACGTCCTGGCCAACGCCGTCTATGGCGCGGGCGACGGCGTGCGCACCCTCGACGACGCGATGGGCTCGTGGGGCAAGGCGTTCTGGGAGGAACGGGAAGGCGCCTGGACGCGGCTCATGTCGGCAGGCCCCGGCGCCTACTACCTCGCTGCCCGCTACGCCATGCCTCTCCTCGTGAAGGAGAAGCCCGGCGGCAAGGGAGCCCGCGGGCTCATCGTCGGCATCACCGACGGCATCCTGCCCGTGGACGGCGAGGACGCGGATACGACGGCCGCGAAGGGCGGCGACGGCGGACCGCTTCTCTGGACGCTCTCGCACGACGTGATCAACCGGCTGAACCGCGCCATGGCCGCCGAGACGAAGAAGCAGAAGGTCGCCGTCGTCACGCTCATGCCGGGATTCATGCGCACCGAGCGGGTGCTCGCGCTCGTGACGACCGAGAAGCTCAAGCAACAATTCCGGTTCGACCTCAGCGAGTCGACGCTCTACGTGGGCCGCGCCGTGGCCGCGCTCGCGGCGGACTCCGCCGCCATGAAGAAGTCGGGCCGCATCCACTTCGTCGCGGACCTCGCCGAGGAATACGGCTTCACCGACGAGGACGGCCGCCGCGTGCCGCGCTTCAAGCCGTTCTGACGGGAGGGGATACTCCGCGGGTCCGAGGAGGTTTCCGCATGCTCAGAGGTCCGTTTCGCGCGCTCCTGGCCGTCTTCGCGTTCCTGGCTTCCGCCGGCCCGGCGGAGGGGCGCTCGGCCGCTCCGGAGGCGGACCGCGCGATCGAGAAGTTCCAGAAGGCGTTCGCCGAGGGAGACGAGGCGGCGCTCCGCGAGCTCCTCACCGAGGGCTTCACGCGCATCGACGGAGGCCGCGTCCTCGACGTTCCGGCCACGCTCACCCTTGCCAGGGAGAACGCCGCGCCGCGCCCCGTCGCGCGACGCGTTTCCGATTCCCAGACGCGCCGCAAGCAGAACACGGCGTGGACGCGCTATCGCGTGACGATGGTGATGACGGGGCCGTCCGGCACGGACGTCGTCACGCTTCACGAGACGGCCGTCCTCGTCTACAAGGACGCCGCCTGGCGCCTCGACCTGATGACGTCCGTGCCCGCCCGCGGAACTCCCGAGAGTCCCTGAACTTCAGCGCGCCGAAGGCGTTTCCCGGCCCGGAGGGCTGAACAGATTTAGCCCTTCCCCCGGAGGGCCGCGAAGACATAGACGTCGCCCGCGAGGTACTTCTTCGCCACGGCGCGGAGATCCTCCGAAGAGAGGGCGTTGATCTTCTCGATGAGCCGGGGCGTGAAGTCCGCGGGGAGCGAGAGGAAGTGGTTCCGCACGCGTTCACCGGCGATGGCGCCCGTCGACTGCAGGCGGATGCGCGCCGCGCCGGCGAAGCTCGCCTTCGCGCGCGCCACGGCGCGATCCTCGATGCCGTCGCCCGTGAGCCGCCCGATCTCCTTCAGCAGCGCGGCCTTGGCGGCGTCTTCCTTGGAGACGTCGGTCGCGAGGTACGCGAGGAAGAAGCCCGTGAGCGAACGGATCGGGGCCTCCGTGCGCACGGTGTACGCGAGGGACTGCTTGCCGCGCAGCTCCTTGCCGAACGTGCCCGAGAGACCCGAGGTCACCTGCTGCAGGAGCCGCAGGGCCGGATAGTCGGGCTCGGAGACCGAGGCCGTCGGGAACGCGAGCACCATGGCCGTCTGCTTGCGCGTGCGGATCTCGGAGGTCTCGAGGCGCGCCGCGGGCGGAACGACGGCGGGCACGGCGCTCAGCGCGACCGTGCGCCGGGGCAGGCGATCGAGGAAACCCTTCAGCGCCTCCTTCACCGCGGCCGCGTCGACGTCGCCGGCCACGACCACGAGCGCGCCGTCGGACACGGCCCGGCGGGCCCAGAACGCCTTCAGCTTCGCGGCGTCCAGGGCATCGAGCGTGCCCGGCAGACCCTCGTCGGGGAAGCCGTAGGGGTGGCCCGGGAAGAGACCGGCGTAGAGGAGCTGCAGCGGACGGTCCGTGCCGGAATCCAGCGCGCGCTTCTGCGCCGCGAGAAGGAGGCGCTTCTCCTCGGCCACGCCGTCTTCCGGAAACGCCGGGGTCTCGACGAGCTCGGTGAGGAGCGCGATGCCGTCGCGCGCACGGGTCACGGGCAGGTCGAGGGCGAACCCGGCGTTCCGCTCCCCCACCACGGGCGCGAGATCCGCGCCCAGGAGTGCGACCGCGCGGTCCAGCTCCTCGGCCGAGCGCTTCGCGGTGCCGCGCCGAGCGGAACGCGCCGCGAGCGTCGCGATTCCTGCGTCGGCGCTCGACTCGTGGAGCCGTCCGCCCTCGAAATACACGCCGAGCGACATCATCGTGCGGCCCGGGCGCGGAATGACGAGGAGCGTCGCGCCGTTCGGCAGCTTCTCGACGAGCTCGGTGGCGCCCTTGCCCGCGGGCGGAAACGCAGCCTGGGGCGCTAGGACCGCGGAATCGGCCGCGGGCGCGGACTCAGGAGCCTTTGCGGCTTCGCGGGCCAGCGCGAGCACCTCTTCGCGCGTCGCGACCTTCGCGCCCTTGGGCTGGTAGTGATACACGGTGAGGTGTTCGGTGACGAGGTACTTTCGGGCCACTTCGCGCACGCGCTCGGGCGTCAGCGAGGCCAGCTCGAGCAGGCTCTCGCGAATGCGGTCGTAGCCGCCGCGCGCCTCGAAATGGCCGAGGTACTGGGCCTGGCTGAGCGACGTCTCGAGCCCGCGCAGGAGGTCGGCCTCGATCTGCGCGCGGGCGAGCGCCAGCTCCGTGGCCGTGGGCCCGAACGCCGCGAGCCGCGCCACCTCGGTGAGGACTCGCTTGTCCACCTCGGCCCGCCGCGCCTCCTCGAAGGACGCCTGCACTTCGAAGATGCCGATGTCGTCGTACGCGGAGTGGCCCGCCTCCACCTGACTCGCGCCCTGGGGCCCCACCACAGCGCGGAAGAGACGGGACGAGCGCCCGCCGCCGAGGATGGCCGCCACGACGCCCAGGGCGTCCTCGTCGGCATGGCCCACGCCCGGCGTCTGCCAGCCGTAGACCGACCAGCCGGCGCGAAGATCCGCCGAGGACGCGCCGAACCGCATTTCCGTCTGCGGCGGCTCGGCGGGCCCGCGCTTCTTGTCGACCGTTCCCTTGGGAATCGCGCCGAACGTCTTCGTCACGACGCGAAGGGCCTCCTCGTGCGTCACGTCGCCGGCGATCACGACCACGAAGTTCGAAGGCCGGTAGAGCGTGTCGAAGAACGCCACGAGGTTGTCCCGCTTGATTCCGCGGAGCACCTCGTTGGAGCCGATGCGCCAGCGCTTCATGCGGTGCTTCGTGAAAGCCGTCGCGTACATGCGTTCCGTGGCCACGGCCGGCGGGTTGTCGTACTTGCGGTTCGACTCCTCGATGACGACCTCGGCTTCCTTCGCGAGCTCCTTCGGGTCGAACTCGGGCCGGGCGAGCGCGTCGGCGTGGAGAGCCGCGGCCCGCTCGAAGCCCTCCTTCGGGAGCGTGAAGTGGTAGGTCGTGGAGTCGTAGATCGTGCCGGCATTGTCCTGACCGCCCAGCGCGCCCAGCTCGTTGTCGAGCCCCTCGGGCGTTGGGTAGCCCTTCGAGCCCTTGAAGAACATGTGCTCGAAGAGATGGGCCATGCCGGCCACCTCGTCGGGCTCGTTGAAGTAGCCGGCCTTCACGTGCGTGAGGATGGTGACGACACCGGTGCCCGGGGTCGACAGCGTCAACACGGTCGCTCCGTTCGGAAGCATCGTCTTCCTCACGTTCGAGAGCAGGGAATCGACGGCAGTCGTCCTCTGTTGCGTGGCTTTCGTCCCGGCGGTCTTTACAGACGACGAGAAAGCGCCCGGTGACAGTGCGAGAAGAGCGAGAGCCAGGGCCGTTCGGGACTTTCGGGACGTTCGGCGCATCATGAAGAGAGGGTACGCGATCGGCCCGCCGGAGTTTCTCCGGCGCGTATTCTTTCCGCGCCATGAGCCCGGTGCTGATCCGGCCCTACGAGGCCACCGACATTCCCCTCCTCTTCGAGGCGGGTCGCGAGTCGCGGTCCACCATCGGACCCTGGCTGCCCTGGTGCCATGAGAACTACAGCGAGGGAGAGGCCCGCGCGTTCGTCGAGGCACAGATCGCGGCGTTCGCGAGCGGAGCCGAGTACACGTTCGCGATCACCTCCCCCGGGGGCCGCTTCCTGGGCTGCTGCGGGCTCAACCTGATCGACCGCACGAACCGCCGCGCGAACCTCGGCTACTGGGTTCGCGCGTCCGAGGTCTCGAGGGGCGTCGCCACCTCGGCCGTCCGGCTGCTGGGCGCCTGGGCGTTCGAGAACACCCCGCTCGGGCGGCTCGAGATCGTGGCCTCCACCGAGAACCTCGGAAGCCAGCGCGTCGCCGAGAAGGCGGGGGCCGTGCGCGAGGGCATCGCGCGGAGCCGGCTCCACCTCCACGGCCGCGCGCACGACGCGATCGTGTACTCGATCCTCCGCACGGACCCACGTACAGTATCCGCGTGACGGCCATCAGCCTGCCCACGCTCCTCGCGACCTCCCGGGAGATCGGGCGGCTCACGCAGGACGCGCGGGACCTCGCCGGGCCGGCCGAGAGCCTCCTCGAGACGATTCGCACGCGGCTCGGCTGCCGCGCCGTCGCGCTCTTCGACGCGCGGGGGCCCGGTGTCACGCGGCTCGCCGGAGAGACCGCCGCGCCGGTTTCGGCCGTCGAGACGAGCGCGGCCACGGGACGGCGGATGGGCGCCGAGGACGACACCTGGCTCGCCATTCCCGTGCGCGCGCTGGGGGCCGTTCCGTACGTGCTGGCCGTCTCGCGGGACGAGCCGTTCGGGGAGGAGTCCGCGGCCTTCGAGCTCGTGGCGAGCCGCATGGGCCTCTCCCTCGAGCGGACGCTCCTGCTGCTCGATCAGAAGGAGAGCCTCGAGCGGGCCGAACGGGATGCCAGCCGGCTGGCGCTGCTGAACCGCATCGCCGGAATCGCCGTCTCGGGCAAGGCCCTGCGCCCCATGCTGCAGGACGTCGTCGAGGCCCTGCGCGCGTCCTTCTCGTGGGAGTTCGTGGCCTGCGTCCTCGTGGACGAGGCCGCGGGCCGCTTCGTCTGCGAGGCCGTGACGAGCGACGTCGAGACGTCGGTGGTGCCGGGCTACGGACGCGAGCTGGGCTCCGGCATCGTGGGCACGGTCGCCAAGACGGGCGAGCCCTGGCTCCTCGACGACGTGCGGGAGGCCCCGAACTACATCGAGACGATGCCGGGGGCGCTCTCGGAGCTCTGCGTGCCGGTCGTCCACGAGGGCCACGTCGTCGCGATCCTCAACCTCGAGAGCCGCCGGCTCGCCGCGTTCCACGACCAGCTCCCGCTCCTCACCACCGTGGCCGAGCAGGTCGCGGGCGGCATCCACCTCGCGAAGACGAACCGCGACCTGGAAGAGCTGAACCGCCGCCTCCTCGAGGCCGAGGCCGAGATCTCGCGCCTCCTGGCCAGCTCACCCCACGCCTCGGAAGACCTGCCCTCCTGGTCGTCCTCGGTCGCCCGCGAGATCGCCCGCGTGGTGCGCGCGAAGGAGATCGACATCTGGCTCCTCGAAGACGGCGTGCCCGTGCGGCTCACGTCGGGCCGCACCGCCGCACCCACGGTGCAGGTCCTGAGGCGAGGGTCCGAGCCCCGCCGCACCGGGGAGGAGGAGCTCGTCGTGCCCATCGAGGGGCCGTCGGGCGATTCCTTCGGCGCGCTCGTGGTCTCGGGCGCTCCGGCCTCCCTCGCGGGCAGCGGTGAGCGCCTCCTCACGGCCTTCGCGAAGCAGATCGGAGGCACCCTCGAGCTGCGCCGCACGCAGCAGCAGCTGGCCGTCGCGGAAGCGCGCCGGCAGGAGGCGCGCGAGGCCCTCCACCACCGCGGCATCGAGACGCTCAACGTGTGCCCGTCCTGCGGCGACTGCTACCCGCACACGGTCGACCTGTGCCCGAACGACGGCCGCCTGCTCGACGGCTCCTGGCTCATTCCCCTGATCCTCGAAGAGCGCTACCGGCTGCTCCGGCGCATCGGGCAGGGGGGGATGGGCACGGTGTTCTCCGCCCGCGACGAGAAGCTGGACCGCGACGTCGCGCTCAAGTTCGTGCGGCCCGAGCTCCTCGGGAGCGCCGAGATGGCGACGCGCTTCGATCGCGAGGCCCGCGCCGTCGCGCGCATCCAGCATCCCTGTGTCGTGGCGCTCCACGACTCGGGCCGGCTGGAGGACGGCTCTCTGTATCTGGCCATGGAGCTCCTGCCCGGACGGACGCTCTCGTCGCTCATCGACAACCAGGGGCCGGGCACGCCGCGGCAGGTCGCGGCGTTCCTGAAGAGGGCGGCTGCGGGCCTCGAGGCGGCGCATGCCGCGGGGGTCGTGCATCGCGACGTGAAGCCCCAGAACTTCTTCGTGCAGCTCGAGGGCGACACCGTTTCGGGCGTGAAGCTCTTCGACTTCGGGCTCGCCCGCTCGTCCCGCGTGGACCGCGGGCTCACGCGGATGGGCATGCTGGTGGGCACGCCGGCGTTCATGTCCCCCGAGCAGGCGCGCGGGGAGGACGTCACGCCCGCGAGCGACCTCTACTCGCTGGCGGTGGTGGCGTTCGAGGCGCTCACGGGCGAGCCCGTGGTGAAGAGCCGCGAGATCACGTGGACGCTCGCGGAGATCCTCAGCGAGCTGCCTCCGCGCCTGTCGACGCTGCTCCCGGTTTCACCCGAGGCCGATCGCGCCTTTGCCGCCGCGCTCGCGAAGGACGCGGCGAGCCGGCCCGCGAGCGTCTCGCTCTGGGTCGACTCGTTCGCCCGTGAGCTCGAGACTCTGCCGTCCACCGCGATCGGCTGGAGGTAGGTCCCTCAGGCCTTCGTCCTGGCCGGAGCCTTCTTTTTCGCCGGTGCCTTCTTCTTCGGCGACGCCTTCTTCTTCGCCGACCGCTCCCACATCTTCGCCATGTAGGGAATCGCAGAGGGGGTCACGCAGTCCGTGTCGCCGTGATCGACCTCGACCTTGCCGATGGCCCTCGCCACGTCCTCCGCGGCTCCCCGCAGGGGTTCCATGCTGCCCCCGATCGCGATGAGCGCTCCGTTCATCGCGTGACGGGTGCGGTTGGGCGCGGCCTGGATCCCCTTGCGGATCCGTTCGAGGAGCTTGGCGGCCTCGGCCTCGCCGAGACGGCCCTGCGCGGCGAGCGCCCCGTAGAGCGTCCAGCCCGCGCTCGTGGGCCACTCGCCGGCCCGCTCGATCCACGCGGCCGCGATGGCGGGCGCTTCGGGCACCTTCGCGGCGAAGCTCGCGAGCGCCCCGATCGTCACGTGATCGCGCGCGCTTTCGAGCCAGCGGTCGAGGTCCTTCGCGGTGGTGCGGCCGGCGTCGGCGATCTCGAACGCCACGATGCGGGCCTCGTGAACTCCGGTCGCGAAGAGGTCCTTCGCGAGCTCGGGGTTCGTCCCCAGCGCTTTCACCAGGGTCTTGAGGTCGGCGTACGTGACGCCCAGCGGCTCGGCCGTCGCGCCGTGCCGCCGGTACACGCGGGCCACTGTGGAGGAGCCCCGCGCCTTCAGCCACTCGAGAGCTTCCTTCGCGTTCATGCAATCCCCGCTTTGCGCGTGATGATCGTCGACAGCATCGTGGCGACGAGCGTACGCCCACCACCCTCCTCACCGAAGACATCCGCGCGACAGACGGTGAGCGTCCGCCCGGGCCGCAGGACGCGGGCCTCGGCCACGTAGCGCGGCGCCCGCGCCGGCGCGAGGAGGTTGATCTTGAACTCCACCGCGAGGACGTCGGTATCGGGAACCGCGAGCGTGAACGCCGCGTAGCCGCAGGCCGAGTCGGCGATGCTCGTGAGGGCTCCCGCGTGGAGGAAGCCGTTCTGCTGCGTGAACGCCGCGGCGTGAGCGAACGCGACGTCCACGGCTCCGGGCGCCACGCGGACGAGCTCGGCTCCGAGCGTCGACATCATCGGCTGCCGCGCGAAGCTCTCGCGCACGACGGCCTCGAAATCCGGGTTGCGGGCCGGGAAATTCGAATTCATGGAGCGGGACCTTACAGGAACCCCCGGCCCCTCTCGTACGTATCCTTCAGCGCTTGAACGTCCGCCATGTTCTTCTGGCCGCGGCCGTATTCGCGGCGTCCTGCGTCGCGCGCGCGGACGAGCCGTTCCGGATCGGGGCGGCCCTCGACAAGGCGCCCTACGTCGCACTGCCCTACGAGCTCCGCCACACGCCACAGGACGATCCCGCGTTCGCGGCTCCGGGCTTCGACGACTCCGCCTGGCCGAAGCAGGACGCGCGGCTCCTGCCGCACCAGAAGTGGAGCCTCCCGGGCATCGTCTGGTACCGCACGCGCATCGAGCTGCCCGCAGACGTTTCGGGCCGGCCGCTCGCGCTCCGCGTCCTCACCACGGGAGCCTGCGAGGTGTACGTCGACGGCGTGAAGGTCGCCGGCGCGGGCCGCATCGGCCCCACACCGGAGACGACCGTCGTCGAGAGCCCGCTCGTGGGCGAGATCGTGACGCTCGAGCCCGGCGTCCGGGTCCTCGCCGTGCGCTTCGCGAACCCCATTGCCGAGGGCCTCCGGAGGGGCGGCTTCTACGCGGGCTTCAGCCTCGAGCTGGGCCACGCGGCGCCGGCTCTGAGGTCCGACGTCGACCGCGTGGAGCGCGGAGCGGCCGGCACCTGGTTCTTCACGTCGGTCTTCCTCTCGTTCGCGCTCCTCCATCTCCTGCTCTTTCTGTTCGGCCCCGACCTCCGCGAGAACCTCTACTTCGCGCTCCTGTGCCTCGCCAACGCGACGCTCGGATACCTCCTCATGGGCAAGGCCGTGCTCCGGGATCCCCATTTCATCCTGTTCTCCGAGCCCACCATGGGCGTCGCCGGCCTCCTCTTCGCGCTCAGCTCGGTGCTCTTCACCCACGAGGCGTTCGGCGTGCGCCGTCCGCGGGCCGTGACGGGCCTTCTCCTCGCGGGCTTCACGGGGCTTTCCGTGTGGTCGGCCTTCGCCGCCATGCAGGCCGTGCCGTTCGTGTTCTTCTCGATGCTCTTCGGCAGCGCCGAGGCCGTGCGCACCGTGTGCGTCGCGGCCTTCCGCGGCAAGCCCGGGGCGCGCCTCGTGGGCGCCGGAATCCTCGCCATCGGCCTGGGCTTCGGCGTGGGCCTCCTCGCGAACCTCGGGGTCGACATGAGCTTCCTCGGGCCGCGACGGGTGGTGCGGGCCATCATTCCGTTCGCGTCCGTCGTCGTGCTCCTCGTGCTCTCGTCGGTGCACCTCGCGCGCCGCGTGGCCGCGATCAACCGCGAGCTACGGGAGCGGATCGACGAGGTCACACGCCTCTCGGAGGAGAAGCTCGAGAAGGAGCGGCACGCCCGCGCCATCGAGGTCTCCAGAAAGCTCCTCGAGGCCGAGTTCGCGCGGAAGGCCGAGGAGCTCGAGGAGGCCCGGCAGCTCCAGATCTCGATGCTGCCGGGGCGCCCGCCCGCGATTCCGGGGTTCCGCATCGCCGCCCGCATGCAGACGGCCTCGGAGGTCGGCGGGGACTACTACGACTTCGACCTCGGCCCCGACGGCGCGCTCACCATCGCGATCGGCGACGCGACGGGCCACGGCATGCGGGCGGGCACGCTCGTGACGGCCACGAAGAGCCTCTTCGGCGCGTTCGCGCGGGAGCCGGAGCTGATCAGCACCATGACCCGCGCGGGGGCCGCCCTCGCGCGCATGAACCTGCGCGCGCTCACCATGGCGCTGACCATCGTGCGCATCAAGGACGGCCAGGCCCACATCGCCGCCGCGGGGATGCCGCCGGTGCTCATCCACCGGGGCCGGACGGGCACCGTGGAGTCGTTCCTGGTGCCGGGAATGCCGCTCGGCGCCCGCACGCCGTTTCCCTACGCACAGTCCATCGCGGCGTTCGGCCCCGGGGACACGCTCCTTCTCATGAGCGACGGGCTGCCCGAGCGGCTGGACCCGAACGACGACATGCTGGGCTACGAGCGAACGCTGGAATTATTCCGGGAGGCCGCGCACAGAGACGTGGAGGACCTCCTCGACAGCCTCGTCTCCCAGGCCGGTCTGTTCGCGAAGGGCCGGGCCCCGGAGGACGACGTGACGCTCGTGGTGATCCGCAACACCACCGCCGCGTGAAAGGCATCACGGCGAACGCCGTGCAGCTGGGCAATACTTCATCCTCATGAACAGCCTACGTCGTCCGGCGAACGTCCTTCTGGCCACGTCCCTCGGCCTCGTCCTCACCGGCTGCGCCTCGGGCGGCTCGCCGTCCTCCTCGAACGCCGATGGCGACGCGCCGCCGAAGCCGGCTTCGCGCGCGTCGTCGGGCGAGTCGACGTCGCGTGCCACCCGCGGCGGTGGAGCGCGGGGTGCTGCCCGGCGCGAGCTCGAGAGCCGCGGCAAGAAGTTCGAGGTCGACGACTTCATCGAGGCCGCCGAGAAGAATGACGTCGAGCTCCTCCAGGTGTTCTTCGACGCGGGCATGGACGCGAACGCCAAGGACCAGTACGGCCGCACGGCCATCATGGGCGCCGCCGAGCGGGGCCGCATCGGCGCGATCAAGCTGCTCCTCGAAAAGGGCGCCGATCCCAACTACTACCCGCCCAGCTTCGACTCGCCGCTCCTCATCGCCGCGCAGCACGGAGAGTCCGAGGCCATCCGTGTGCTCGTGGCGGGCGGCGCGAACGTCGACCAGCCGGCCGGGGCCACGCAGGGCGGCACGCCGCTCACCCGCGCGGCCGACGTGGATCAGTGGGACGCCGTGAAAGCGCTCATCGACCTGGGCGCGGATCCGAACCTCACCTACGACAGCACCACCGCGCTCTTCAAGGCCGCGGAAAAGGGCAACGAGCCCATCGTCCGGTTCCTTCTCGAGAAGGGCGCGGATCCCAACAAGCGCGCCCCCGGCGGCGCG
>JAEUQS010000861.1 GCA_016789625.1 Acidobacteriota bacterium
CGACGAGGCCCCCCTCGGATCCTTCCTGCAAGACCTCCAGGTCGATTCGAAGGGCGCGACGGTGTACCTCGCCGACGTCTCGTTCTGGGGCCGGAGGCCCGCGCTCCTCGTCTACGACGTCGCGTCGCGCAAGGCGCGGCGCGTCCTCGAGCGGGACACGTCGACGGCACGTCAGCGCTGGCTCGTGAGGAACCCCATCAAGGACATGCGCTTCTTCGGCGGCCTCCTGGATCTCTGCGTGGGTGTCGACGGCATCGCCCTCTCGAGGGACGACGAATGGATCGCCTACGGCGCGATGACCCACGACACCCTGTTCCGCGTGCCCACGAAGGACCTGAAGGACGCATCGCTCGCCCCCGAAGCGCTCGCGGCGAAGGTCCGGGCCGTGGGACGAAAGCCGCTGAACGACGGCCTCTCGACGGACGCCGCGGGCAACGTCCTCATCACCGACGTCGAGCACGGAGCGGTGCTGCGCATGAGCCCGGACGGCTCTCTCGAGACGCTCGTGAAGTCGCCGCGCATCCGATGGGCCGACGCGCTGAGCTACGGGCCCGGAGGGCTTCTTTACGTGGCCGACAGCGCGATCCCTCACCAGATGCTGAGGTCCCGGGCCCACATCGCCCGGAACGGCCCGTACTTCATCTACCGATTCGCGCCCGGCATCGACGGTTTTCCGGGCCAGTAAGGAAGGGATCCACATGTCGTCCAACGAAAGAGCGAGAAGCGTCCTCATCACCGGCTGCTCCACCGGCATCGGCCGCGCGACGGCCATCCGTCTCGCGAAGGCCGGCCACCGCGTGACCGCCACGGCCCGCCGCAAGGAGGTCCTTGCCGACCTCGCGGCACAGGGGCTGCGCACGCTGGCGCTCGACGTGAACGACGAGGCCTCCATGAAGGCCGCCGTCTCCGCCGTCGAGAAGGCCGAGGGGGCGATCGACGTCCTCGTGAACAACGCGGGCTACAGCCAGTCGGGCGCGGTCGAGGAGGTCACGCCCGACCAGCTCCGCAAGCAGTTCGACACGAACGTCTTCGGCCTCGTGCGCATGTGCCAGCTCGTGCTCCCCGGCATGCGGAAGAGGGGCTCGGGCCGCATCGTCAACATCGGGTCGATGGGCGGCGTCCTCACGTTTCCGGGCGGCGGCGTGTATCACGCCACCAAGCACGCGGTGGAGGCGCTCAGCGACGCCCTGCGCTTCGAGGTCGGGGGCTTCGGCGTGCAGGTCGTGCTCATCCAGCCGGGCTTGATCCGGACGGAGTTCTCGGCGACCGTGCAGGAGCACATGGCCGGAATGATGGGAGGCGACGGGCCGTACGCGGCCTTCAACGCGAACGTGGCCCGCGCCACGGCGGACGCCTACGTGAAGGGCCCGCTCGCGCCGCTCGGGGGCGAGGCCGACGACGTGGCCCGGGTCATCGAGAAGGCCATCACGGCGAAGTGCCCGAAGGCGCGATATCGGGTTACCGCCTCGGCGACGGTCCTCATGACGCAGAGGAGCCTGCTCCCCGACTGGGCCTGGGACGGGTTCCTGAAGACCCAGTTCCCGCAGCCCGGAAAGGCCGGATGAAGAAGCCCACCCGCGCGCGCTCCTCGGGCGCCAAGGACGAGCGGCGCACGGTGCTCCTCGACGCCGGGCGCCGGCTCTTCGAGGACCGGGAGTACGAGGCGGTCACCATGTCGGCCCTGGCCTCGGAGGCCGGGCTCGCGAAGGGCACGGCCTTTCTCTATTTCCCCACGAAGGAAGCGCTGTTTCTCGAGGTCCTGAACCGCGAGCTGGACGGGTGGCTGGCGGCACTCGAAGGGCGTCTCGTCGCCGCTTCCGGCCACGACGTCCCGCGGGTGATCGCGGACTCCCTTCGCGAGCGGCCCGTGCTCCTGAGGCTCCTGCCGCTCCTCCACGTGACGCTCGAGCGGAACATCGACGACGCGGCGCTCGCGACCTGGAAGAAGAAGCTCCTCGTGAGCCTCCTGCCGGCCGCCTCTCTGCTCGAGGTCCGGCTGCGCCTCCCGCCCGGAGAGGGGCTGCGCCTGCTGCTGCGCGCGCACGTCCTCGTCGTGGGGCTCTCGCAGGTCGCGCGACCCGCGCCGCGCATCCAGGCGGTGCTCGACGCGGACCCCGGGCTGCGCCCGTTCCAGATCGACTTCCAGGCGGAGCTCGAGGCGCTTCTCGCCGCCGTCGTCGATTCGATGCGGAAGCCGGGGCGAACCCGCTAGCTCGGTCCTATCATTGCGGCATGAAGCTGCTCGCCAGGCTCCGCCCGTTTCAGGCCTCGCACCTCGCATTCATCGCGCTGGGATGCGCTCTCTTCGCTCTTCCCGCCCAGGGGCAGGCTCCCATCGTCAAGGCGGAGAGCACCGAGCCGGATCAGATCCGCCGTCCCGGCGACATCGATCCGGGGCGCGGCGTCACGCTCTACGCCGAGACCTCCCTGCGGGGCGCGAACCAGACGTTCGGCTTCGACGTGCAGGATCTCCGGCGCACCGAGTTCGGCGCCGACCGGGCCCGTTCGGTGAGGGTCGATCGGGGCTGCGTCGCGACGCTCTACTCGCGCACGGGGTTCCGAGGCCGCAGCGTCACGTTGCGCGGCGACGAGAACGACCTCCGCAACACGCCCCTCGGCCGCGAGGAGTCCGCGTCGCTCCAGGTCGACTGCCGCGGCGGTGGAGGTGGCGGAGGCGGTCCCGTGGGTGGCCCGGGCGGCTGGGGCGGCCCGCCCGTGGTGGATCCGCGTGGGGTCCAGGGCATGACGCTCTTCACCGGCTTCCGCCTCACGGGCGAGGGCATGACGTTCGACCGCGACGTGCCGGACCTCTCGCGCACGCCGTTCGGAGCGCGCCGCGCCCGCTCGGTGGGCATCTCCCCCGGCTGCCTGGGTGTGCTCTATCAGGGAACGTACTACCGCGGCCGGAGCTCGACGTTCCGGGGCGACGACAAAGATCTCCGCAACACCGAGGTGGGCGCCGACACGGGCTCCTCGCTGCGCGTCGTCTGCGGCGGCGGCGGGAGACCGGGCTCGTGGGACGAGCCGTCCTACGGCGTCACGCTTTACGAGGACGGCAGGCTCTCGGGCGCCAGCCAGATCTTCGACCGGGACGTACCCGATCTCGACCGCACGAGGTTCGGATCCCGTAGAGCGAGCTCGGTCGACGTCGCCCCCGGCGGCAGCGCCACGCTCGACCGCGAGCCGTTCTTCC
>JAEUQS010000862.1 GCA_016789625.1 Acidobacteriota bacterium
GTGAGGAAGAGGGTCTGGCCGCGCGCGGCCGGCTACCTGATTCCGCGCCTCGTCGTCCTCGCGCTCGCCGCGGCCGCGGTCTCGCACCTCATCATCACGCCCGAGATGATCGCGCTCCGCGACGCGATGCCGGCGATCATCGATCTCGTTCCGAAGAGCGATCCGCTCCGCCAGGCCTGGGGAAGGCTCCATGGCTTCTCGTCGTTCGCGCTCCTCGTGAGGATCGTCGCGATCACGACGGTCTTCGTCGCGACGGCGTTCGAGACCCGCGAACGGGCGTGACGGATCCCGCCCTTTGGGCGGGATCCCGGTCGAGCGCCGCGCGGAAGAATCGCGTCCAACGCTCCGCGTAGACCCTCGCATGGAGAGCCTGCGGCTCGTCCACGTGATGGCAGTGCCCGCAGCGCGGCAGGATCCAGAGGTCCTTGGGCTCGGGGAGCGCCTCGTAGAGCCGCGGCACGAACGCGAGCGGAACGAGCGTGTCGTCCTCGCCGTGGATGACCGTCACGGGGCAGCGCACGCGGGGAGCGAGAACGGCGGGATCGAGCTCCTCGAGAGGGATGCCGGTGGATCTCTTCACGCTCGCGAGGACGAGGCGCGCGGGGAGCGACAGGAGCGCCTGCGGCAGGCCGGTCGCCCGATGCAGATAGTGGAGCGCCATGCGGGGCAGATCCCCGAACGGGGACTGGAGCCAGAGCCCCCTCACGGCCTGCGTCTCCGCGGCGTGCTTGAGCGCGATGACCGAGCCCATCGAGCAGCCGTCGATGCCCAGCCACGCGGGATCCAGGCCGAACCGGCTCGCGGCGGCCGAGAGCAGCAGCGAGAGGTCGATGCTCTCGTGGTATCCGTAGGAGATGAGATCGCCCGTCGAAGGGGCGTGGGCCCGGAGCTCGGGAACGAGGACGTTGAAGCCTTCGCGCAGGGCGCGCACGGCGTCGCAGCGGAACTCGCGGCCCGCGCCGCCCTTTCCGTGCAGGAACGCGATCGTGGCGCGGGAGTGCGCGTCTCCGGGCGATGCGAAGAGCGCGTGGATGCGGGCTGGGCGGCGGGGGTCTCCGTCGACCACCAGCCGCTCGACGACGCCCTCGGGGCCGGCCGCCTGCGTGACGTCCCTGAGGAAGACCTCCTCGGTGACCCTCACGGGGCCGAGGGCCGTCGCCGAAAGGAGAATGCGGGAGAAGGAGGGGAGCCTCAGCCGGGCCGCACCTGCTGCGGCTCCGCGCGTCCCGCGCTGCGCACCCTCTACGACGCCTTCGCCGCTTTCTGGGCTACGGGACCGGGCTTCATGGGCTTCTTGTACTCGGCGTTCGCCGGATCCCATTCCGCGGCCTTCTTCCAGGCGACCTCCGCACCCGCCATGTCGCCCTTGGCCCGAAGGCAGAGAGCGAGCTGGGCCTGCGCGGCCGCGTCCTCGCCGTTGGAAAGCGAGACGGCGCGCTGCGCGTCCTGGAGCGCATCGTCGAGCTCCTTGAGCGTGAGGTACACGTTCGACGAGCGCGTCAGCGTCGCGCTGTCGGAGCTCCGTCCGAGCGCGACCACGAGCGCGGCCTTCGCCTCGTTGGGCTTGCCCTGCAGCGCGAGGACCTCCGCGAGGTCCAGGTAGCGGTTCGCGTAGGAGTTGTTGATCGGGGAGACGGTGGCGACGACCTCCGTCGCCTTCTTCGCGGTGGCGAGCGCGGCGTTCAGATCCCCCGCCTTCCTCTCGGCGAGGACCTGCGCCGCGAGGATGTCGGGAAGGAAGGAGCTCTGCTTCTCGAGCGTGGCGACGGCGTCCGCCACGAGAACCCGTACGCCCTTGAGATCGCCACGGCGGGCGAACTCCTTGGCGAGCGCCATGATGAGGAGACCGCGACGCGGGTCCTTGCGGAGCTTCGGCAGGTAGGTCTGGACGTAATCGGCCGTCTCGGCCGAGAGCCTGTCGGAGAAGTCCTCGAAGCCCACGAGCATCAGGAGGGCTTCCATCGTGGAGGCGTTCCCGAGGTCCGGATCCTCGTCGAGGATCCGGTAGACGAGCGGCCTCATGCGGCGGAGGTCGTTGCGGCCCGCGAGCGCGCCCACCAGCGGCGCCGCCTGCTCGGGTGTGAAGCTCTGGTCGAGCTGGGCCAGGGCGGTGGCGATGCCCGACTGTCCGGAGAGGATCTTCTCGGCTCCCGCCCGGAACGGGTCCGGATCGAAGGCTCCCTGCAGGCGATCCAGCTCGTTGCCGTCGGAATCCAGAAACAGCACCGTGGGAAACGACCCCACGGAGTAGCGGCGGGCGATCTTCCGGCCCTCGCCCTTCTCCGCGTCGATCTTCACCGAGACGAGCTTCTTCGAGGCCCAGTCGGCGATGGCGGGATGGGCGAACGTCTTGGCGTCCATGAGCTTGCACGGTCCGCACCAGACGGCGTAGACGTCGACCATGATCGGCTTCTTCTCGGTCTTGGCCTTCCGGAGGATCTCCGCGAAAGGCCGGCCTTCGATGAACGGGACCCGGCTGGCCGCGCTGGTGGCCGATGGGGCGGGAGCCGGGGCGGAGAAGGCCTGGACTGAGGAGAGGGCGACGAGGGTCGTCGTGAGGAGGATGGGGCGGGAGATTCGCATCACGGTTTCGATGAGACCACCAGCGGGCCGCTCGGTCAAACGCGATCCCGGGTGGAAATATTCCGCGACCTCAAAACGCAGGTCGGAGCGGGTCGACCAGCCGGAGAGGTGGATCTCCCGCGTAGGTCACGCCTTCGAGGAAAAGGCCCGAAGGTGGGGCGGTGAATGCGGCGGGGGCCCCGGATCGCGTCTCGAGGAAGCTCTTCACGTCTTTCTCCGAGAGTCGCCCGGTGCCGACCTCCACGAGCGTTCCCGTGAGGCGGCGGACCATCTTCCACAGGAAGTGGGAGGCCGTGATGCGGAAGACGATGAGATCGGGCACGGACTCCGGCGTGAACACGCGGGCTTCCTTGACCTCGACCAGGGTGGAGTCGTGTCCGTCGGCGTTTTCGCAGAAGCTCGCGAAGTCGTGGCGTCCCACGAAGAGCGCCGCGGCGCGGGCCATGGCCTCGGCATCGAGCGCGTCCTTCACCCACCACACATAGGGCTTGCCGAACGCGGTGCGCCGGCGGGAGATCCGGTAGCGGTAGACGCGCAGGTCGGCATCGTGCCGCGCATGGAAGGTCGCGGGCGCCGGCACGAGGGAGAGCACGTGGACGTCGAAGGGGAGGAGGTCGTTCCACGCGCGGCGAAGGGCCTCGAGCGGCTTGGCGGCTTCGCGCGGGAGCGTGGCGTCGAGGTGCACGGAGACGACCTGTCCGAGCGCATGGACGCCCGCGTCGGTGCGGCCCGCGGCGAAGAGCCGCACGGAATCGCCGAAGACCTCGGTCGCGGCGCTGTAGAGCACGCCCTGCACGGTGCGCGCGTTCACCTGGCTCTGGAAGCCGCGGTAGCGGCCGCCGTCGTACTCGAGCGTGGCGCGGAGGACGCGTCCCTCGCGGGGCCTCCGGGGGGCGAGGGGGCGTGGCGATGCCGCCACGGCTGCGGGCCTGGCCGGGCTCGGGGCTCCGCCCGTTGCGGGCTTGACCGGCAGTGACGCCCCGCCCGTTGCGGGCTTGACCGGCAGTGACGCTCCGCCCGTTCCGGGCTGCGCACCTCGCCATCCGGGTCTGCCCACGGGTTCTCGCACTCCGCTATTCTGCGGGAGGCTTCCCGTGAGCGCACCTCTTTCCAAAGACGCCCTCTCGCAATCCGGCATGGCGCCGCCGGTTCTGCCCCCGGCGCGCATCCTCGTGGTCGACGACGTGGACGCCAACGTGCTCGTGCTCTCGAAGATGGTCAAGGTGCTCGGGCATCAGCCGTTCAGCGCGGGTGACGGCCTGAAGGCGATCGAGAAGGCGCACGCCGAGAAGCCCGATCTCATTCTGATGGACGTGATGATGCCGGTGATGGACGGCATCGAGGCGACGCGGCGCCTCAAGGCCGATCCCACGACGCGCCTGATCCCGGTGGTCGTCGTCACCGCCCTCACCGACGCCAAGGCCCGGCAGGCCGCGATCGAGGCCGGTGCGGACGACTTTCTCTCCAAGCCCATCGACGCGCTCGAGCTCCAGATCCGCGTGAAGGCGCTCCTCGCGGTGAAGCGCATCTACGACGAGCTCGAGGCGGCTCGCCGGAAGGCCGAGGAGCAGGATCGCCTCAAGACCGAGTTCCTCGCCTCGGTCTCCCACGAGCTGCGCACGCCGCTCACGGCG
>JAEUQS010000865.1 GCA_016789625.1 Acidobacteriota bacterium
CGTCGGTCTGGATGACGCCCTCGATCTGCCGTCCCGTGTCGCTCTGGATGCGGCGCCCGAGAGCCGAGACGACGCCCGTGGTGAGCGTCTGGTCGAGTCCGAACGGATTCCCGATCGCGAAGACCTTCTGCCCCACCTGGAGGTCCCGGCTCGTTCCGAGGAGCAGCGGGCGCAGCGCCTCGGCCTTGGCCTCGATGCGCAGCACCGCGAGATCCTTGTCGGGTGCGGCGCCCACGAGCCGCGCCTTCCAGGCCGACTGATCGGAGAGCGTGACCTCGGCGTCGTCGGCGTCCTTGATGACGTGAAAGTTCGTCACGACGTGACCGCTCCGGTCCCAGATGAAGCCCGTCCCCGTGCCCTGCGGCACCTCCATCACGTCGAACCAGCCCGTCGACCGTCGCGCGAGGCTCGTGATGTAGACGACCGACGGGCTCGCCTCGGAGAAGAGCGCGATCGTGGCCTTCTCGTCCGCCGCGAGATCGCCGCGCGCGGCCACCGCTCGGGGCGTCGCGTCCACCGGGGCCGGAGCGCGCCGGTTGAAGAGGTAGAAGATCCCCATGCCCATCAGGGCTCCCAGCAACAGCGGGATGAAGGGGCTGCGGGGCCGTCCGTCTCCCGGACGCGGCCGCCGGGGCAGGTCGTAGGGGCTCGGACCGTTCATGTGCGCATTCTGCCGCGCGGGCCGCGATTCAGCGGCCTGGGAGACGCCATTCGAACGCGGTGTCGAGAAGCGGGTGAGCCTCCCCCTGATACGGATCGCAGACGGCGGGGCCGAGCCGCCCCGAAAGAACCAGGCTGCCCAGGAACGCGGCACGGTCCTCCGGGGCGCCCACGAGCCGCGACAGCAGCTCCGCTTCGGGCGACTCTCGATGGAACGAGGCCTGGAGGAGGACGCCGCCGCTCTCGGGCTTCAGGAAGAACGAGACGTCCTCGGGCCCCGGGCCATGCCGCGAGGCGATCACGCGCGAGCCGAGATCGGAGATCGGCACTCCCTTCGACACGCCGAGGCGGACCGCGGCCACCGCTTCGGCAATGGACATGTCGCCCGTGACGAGCGGCGCGCGCGAGCGGAACGGCTGGCTCAGGAGCTCCTCGCGAAACGGTTCGTCGGGAGCCGGCAGCGGACGGTGCCGCGCGACCGCGACGAAACGCGTCGCGAACGCGGGAGAGGCCGCGAACGCCACGAGGTAGAGGCCTCGCGACGCCTTGCCGAGATCGCCAGCCGTCGCGACGTAGAGCGGAATGTCGGGGCTCACTTCCGCAGGCAGATCCCACGACGCGAGGCCCGCGCGCCGGCCGGCGTTCGACAGACGGTGCAGCGTCTCCTCGGGCTCGGCTTCGGATCCGGCGCACCGTGCCGGATCCGCCAGCTCTCGCGCGAGAGCGCGCGCGGAATTCACGAGACCCGCCTCGTCGGCCTGCGGGCCGATGACGAGAAAGCCCGTGCCGGAGGATCCGAGCGCGGTCGCCGCCGTCGCCATCGTTCCCTGAACTCCGTCCGCACGGGAGAACGACAGCACGCGCTCCTCGCCCGAGCCCTCGACGCGGGCGGTGAAGCGGCCGCCGAATGCGGCCCCCAGCGCCCTCTCGAGCTGCTCCGGATCCGCGTCCTTCGCGAGCGGCAGCGCGGCGAGCCTTCCGAGCGGCGCGGG
>JAEUQS010000880.1 GCA_016789625.1 Acidobacteriota bacterium
GTGAGGAACGCGGCGAGCCCCAGCATCGTCACCCGGTTCACTAGCAGCGCCGGGCCGACCCTCTCGAAGGCCCCCAGGTCGCTCGCGCGAAGCGCGCCCCAGAGCGACCAGTTGGAGACCCACGTCATCGAGCCCGAGAGATGGAGCGCGGCCGTGCCGAAGAGCGCGGCGAGGCCGATCGCGTACACCGCGAGGACGTCCCGCACGAGGCACGCGGCCGCCAGCACGAAGCACGCGAACACGAGGAACGTGGGCGCGAGAAGAAGGCCCCACACGAGCGCGAGCGGCGCCGGGTCGACGGACGCCTCGCCGCGGAACGCGACGAGGCCCAGGCCCACGAGCCCGCAGCCCGCGACGAGGCCGCATACGAGGACGCCGCCGGCGAGCAGCGGGCCCAGGAGCAGCGCCGCCGTCGGCACCGGCGCGACCCTCACGAGACCGTCGACCCGGTGGCGGCGTCCCCGAGCGAAAGACCCGGCGAGGCCCACGAGGAGGAGCAGACACCCGAGGGAGGTGATGACCGGAACGAAGCTCACGGCGAGACCTCCCGCGGAGAGGAGCACCTCGGAATCGAAGACGCCCCGCATCGTGCCCGCGGCCTCCACCACGAGAAGGAGCGCGAACGCCCCGAAGACGTATGAGCCCGGCTGCGCCGCCAGGCCTCGGAGCTCGACAAGCGCCACCTCGAGCGTCGCGGCCACGAGGCCCGGCGGGCGCGCGGTCATGCCGAGGTCGCCGAGGGGCCGGAACGCAGCAGTGGAAACCGGGCTCGACCGTGCCGGTTTGCGCGGCGGGGCTCCCCCTTCCCCGCGCTGCGTGGACCTCAGGTGCCGGGTCGCCAGGACGACGGCGCCGAACGCCAGGCTCAGGAGGAAGAGGCGCGTGCCGAGAAAGGTCGCATCGAACGGCAACGGCGCGGTGTTGTAGAACGCGGCGCCTCGATCGGTCCCGAAGACGTTCGCGCTCAGCCAGCGAGTCCCCCAGGGATCGAGCATCGTGAACAGCGCGTCGAGGCGCGCGGGCCCCGGCGACAGCCCGAGGATGCCCACCGCGAAGAGCGCGACGGGCACCGCCCACACCGCCATCGCGGAGCGCGAGCGCGCTCCCACGGCAAAGCCCACCCCTGCGCAGAAGACCGCGCCCGGCAACAGAAAGGCCAGCGCGGGAAGGAGGAAGCTGCCGAGCTGGAACGGCCCGCGGACGCCGGGCGCGCCGAAGAGCGCTCCCCCTTCCGACCAGAGGATCGCGAGCCCCACGTGGAACGTGATCGCGAGAAGCGCCGCCGCGAGGAGGCCGGCGAGCTTGCCCGAGACGTACTCCCCCGGCGTGAGCGGCGTGCTGTGGAGAAGCTCGCCGACCCGGGCGTCTCCGTCTCTCGGCACGGACATTCCCGCCAGGATCGACACGAAGAACCCGTAGAAGAGGAGCCCCGTGAGGCTGAAGGCGCGCGCCAGCGCGAAACGGGAGTTCCCGAACGCCTCGGCACCAGCGCCGGTCATCGAGCCCCCGTCGATCGTCAGCGTCGCGAACGCGGTGCAGCCGGCGAGCACCCAGAGAAGCGGGCTCCTCACGTGCGTGCGCAGCTCCAGCCGCGCGATGACGCCGATGCGTTTCGGGCTCACACGGTGTCCCGGCGTTCCGCGCCCATGAGCACCATGTACGCGTCCTCGAGGGACGGCGATGCGGGAGCCAGGCCTTCGGGCGGAGGGCCCTCGGGCACGAAGAGCCGCACCACGTTGCGTCCCTCCACGAGGTGCGCCTGTGTGACGCGACCCGTGGCCGACAGCGCGTCCAGCGCGGCTTTCGACACGAAGCCCTCGAAGATGCGGCCCGCGATCGACGCGCGCGCCTCCGTGGGCGAGGTCTCGGCCAGGAGACGCCCGAAGCGGATGACGGCGAAGCGCGGGCAGAGCATGGCCACGTCCTCGACGAGGTGCGTCGAGAGCACCACCGTGCGGTCCTCCGCGAGCTCGGCGAGCAGCCGGTAGAAGCGCAGCCGCTCCTCGGGATCGAGCCCCACCGTGGGCTCGTCGACGATGACGAGATCGGGATCCCCGGCGATGGCCTGAGCGATCCCGAGCCGCTGGCGCATGCCCCCCGAATAGGTCTCGACGCGGCGGTCTTTCGCGAACCCCAGGTTCACGCGCTCGAGAAGCTCGTCGACGAGCGCCGAAAGGCCGACGCGCGAAGAGACGCCCTTCAGCGCGAGGAGATGCCGCAGCATCGCGCGCCCCGTGAGTCCGGGGTAGAAGCCGAAGTCCTGCGGCAGGTAGCCGAGCCGCGGCCACAGTCGTTCGGGCTCCTTCGTCACGTCCACACCGTCCTTCACGACGCGGCCCGCGGTGGGCGCGAGGAGCCCCGCCAGAATGCGGAGCAGCGTCGTCTTGCCCGATCCATTGGGACCCAGGAGGCCGAACATCCCGCGTGGAATCGAGAGGCTCACCCCGGAAAGGGCCGCGACGCCTCCCGGATACACCTTCACGAGGCCTTCGATCTCGAGCATGGCTGGCTCTGGTTACGCGCGGACCACGCGCGTCTTCGAAAGAAGCTCGAACGCGCGCTGCTTTCTCTCGGTGAAGGGCGCGAAGAAGACGTCGATGAAGAAGATCGAGAGCAGGATCGGCAGCTGGCGGACGAACGCCTGCCCGAGCCCGATCGCGGCACCCGACTCGCGCACGACGCGGATGCCCAGGAGCTCCTTGCCCGGCGTCTGCCCCCGGACGTACTCGAAGCCGATGGTGTACGCGAGGAAGCCGAATCCGGCCGCCAGCATCGCCGCGACGACCAGCCCGCCACGGGATTCGGGCGCGAGGAGGAACCCGGTGACGACCGACGGCACCGCCACAGCGCCGAGCACCAGGGCGGCGTCGACGAGCTTCGCGAGGACGCGCCGCTCGAGCGGCGCGCTCACGAGCGGAACGGCGAGAAGGTACGACTCGGCGAGCGCCGCTGGATCGCCGAGGTTCGCGAGCACTTCGGCGAGGGGCTGTCCCTTCTCGACGCGCTCGCCGATGAGCCCCTGCAGCTCCAGCGCGATCTGCTCGCGCAAGGGCGTCGAGCGCGGCAGCTGGGCGAGAACGCTCCCGATGTAGGCGTCGACGGTCGTCATTTCCCCTCCCGGGCCGGGCGAAGCAGCTTCGCCATGGCCTTTGCGAACGTGGTCCATTCCTGGGTCAGCGCGGCGAGCTCGGCGCGGCCTTCTGCCGTCAGCCGGTAGTACTTGCGGGGAACGCCGCGCTGCGGCGTCTCCCAGCGCACCGAGACGAAGCCCGCCCGCTCGAGCCGGTAGAGCACGGGATAGAGCGTTCCGTCGGTGACCTCGAGCGATCCGCCCGTCTCCTCCGTCAGCTTGGAGACGATCTCGTAGCCGTAGGCCTCGCCGGGGGCGAGGAGGTGCAGCACGATGAGCTCGAGGGAGCCCCGTTTCAGCTCCCGCTCGATTCCCTTCCGGCCCTCGGCGCGTTCCCCGTCTTTCTCCACAAGCGCAATGTAGTGCCAGATACCTTGTTACGCAAGGTATCTTTCATGACTAGACGCCTCGAGGCTCGCGACCCTCGGAATCAGCTGCTCGCCGCGCTCTGGAGGGCGGAGGCGAAGGGCCCACCGCGGGCTGGGGGGATCCACGCGGATTCCGTCAGGAACGGGGCGATCTCGCCCGCGAGGCGCGCGCTCCATTCCGCGTAGCCGGCGACGGACGGATGGCAGCCATCCGGCCCCAGGAACCCGGAACGGGCGAGGTAGCTCGAGGCCATCAGCACGTTCCGCCGTTTACGGGTCACGCTCCGGGCCGCCGCGTCCAGCCTCACGGCCTGAACGGCCGCGAGGGCGCGCACGGGCTGCGGAATCGCCTCGAGCCGTGCGATCGGCGGCATCGAGGTCAACACGATGGGGATCTCGCCGCACGTCTCCCGCAGGCCGTCGACGATTCGCGTGAGCTGCTCCTTCCAGGCCGCGGGCGACTGGCGCGCGATGATCACGTTTGCGCCCAGCGCGATCACGATCAGGTCGGGCCGCTCGGCGGCGCACCAAGGGACGTACTTCGTGAGGAGCGTCTCCGCGGTGATTCCTCCCCGGGTGAGGATGGCCCACCGTACGCTCCGGCGCGTCCGCCCCCCCAGCGCCGAGGCGAGCTGTCCGGCCAGGGACAGCGCGAACGTGGGCACCTCGGAGCCTCCGGCGGTGGAGTCGCCCATGACGAGGAGCCGGATCTCGGGTCCGCACTGCGGATCGCCGGAAACGACGCCTCTTCGCGGTCCGCTGGGCAGCGCCCCCTGGCTGTTCCGGTGAAGGACGCCCCGAATCTGCTGCGCGATGAGCTTCCTCAGGGGCGCGACTGCCCGGAGCGCGAACGAAAGAGCCGATCGGGCCATCTCACTCCCCATTCCAGAATCCTACCGTCCGGCGGTCCGTGGCCTGAATGCCGCCTCGCTCGAGAACGGGGAGACAATCCCAGCTATGGCCCGCCTCGAGAGACCCGTCCTCACGAACAGGGACACCGCACACCGCCACGAATGGCTCGAAACGAACGGCCGCGGCGCCTACGCCCTCGGGACGGCGCCGGGGCTCGCCACCCGCCGCTATCACGGTCTCCTCGTGGCCGCGACGCGCGCCCCGGCCGAGCGGTCGCTTCTCCTCTCGAAGGTCGACGAGAGCGTCTGCGTGGCCGATACCTGGTTCGAGCTGGGAATCAACCGCTATCGCGGAGACGTGATCCACCCCTCGGGCGACGCGCTTCTCCTCTCGTTCACGTCGGACCCGTTTCCCACCTGGGAGTACGAGCTCTGTGCCTCGCGCCTTCGCAAGACGGTCGCCCTCGTGCAGGGCGAGGACGCCGTCATCGTCCGCTGGGAGCTCCTCGGGACGGGCGAAGCTCAGATCGAGGCCCGTCCCCTCGTGGCCTTCCGATCGCACCACGCGCTGGCCAGCGAGAGGGAGTCGTTCAGACGGAACCTGATCGAAAGCGCCGGTCTCCTCGTTCTCGAGCCGGAGGAGGGCCTGCCCGCGCTGCACTTCTCCCACGACGCGCGGCGGGTCGTGAGCGACGGCTACTGGTACCGCCAGTTCCTGTACCAGGTCGAGAAGGAACGCGGCTACGACTGCGCGGAGGATCTGTTCAACCCTTGCGCGTTCGTCGCGAGCCTCGCGCCCGGGAAGTCGTTCACCATCGTCGCCTCGACCACGGGATGCGGGGTGGCAGATGCCTCCCGCCTGCTGGAGCGGGAACGCACACGCCGGAGGGCGTTCGCCGTGTACGTCTCCCCGGCAGTCGCGCTCCTGAAGCGCGCGGCCGACCAGTTCCTGGTGCGTCGCGGCGAGGGCTATACGGTGATCGCCGGCTATCCCTGGTTCACCGACTGGGGGCGCGACACGATGATCTCGCTGCCGGGGCTCACGCTCGCGACGCGGCGCCACGACGTCGCCCGCAGCATTCTCGAGACGTTCGCCCGTCACGTGAGCCAGGGGCTCATCCCGAACCGCTTTCCCGACGCGGCGGGAGACGCGCCCGAGTACAACACCATCGATGCCACGCTCTGGATGTTCCAGGCCGCGAAGGCCTACCTCGACGCTTCCGGCGACGGTGCGTTCGCCGAGCGGATCACGCCTCTGTTCGACTCCATCCTCGAGGAGCACGAACGGGGCACGCGGCACGACATCCACGTCGCCGCCGACGGTCTGCTCTCCGGGGGTGAGCCGGGAGCCGCGCTCACCTGGATGGACGCCCGCATCGACGGCGAGCCGGTGACGCCCCGGCACGGAAAGGCCGTCGAGATCCAGGCTCTCTGGTACGGCGCGGTGCGCATCACGGCCGAGCTCCTCCGGAGATCCGATCCGGCCTCGGCCCGGGCCGCGGAGCTCGAAGCCCGGGCCGGGCGCATCGCGGAGTCCTTCCGCGCGCTCTTCTGGGACGCCGCGCGCGGCACGCTCGCCGACGTGGTTTCGGACGACGGCCGGGTGGACGCCTCGCTGCGCCCGAACCAGCTCCTCGCGCTCTCCCTGCCGCACCCGCTCCTCACGGGCGAGGACGCCCGGCGCGCCTTCGATTCGGTGTGCGCGAAGCTCCTCACCCCGTTCGGGCTCCGGACGCTCGCGCCCGAGGACCCCGCCTACAGACCTCGCTACGAAGGCGGACCGTCGGAGCGCGACGGCGCATATCACCAGGGCACCGTTTGGCCGTGGCTCATCGGACCCTGCATCGACGCGCTCTTCGCGATCCGCGGGGAGACCGACGCCGCCCGCGAGGAGGCCGCCGCGATCCTCGCCCCGCTTCTCGCCCACCTGGGGAGCGATGGCCTCGGCCAGCTCCCCGAGGTCTTCGACGGAAGCGCCCCTCATCGTGCGGGGGGCTGTCCCGCGCAGGCCTGGAGCGTCGCCGAGCTGCTCCGCGTCGTCACCCGATATCGGGTTCCGGTGTGATCCGC
>JAEUQS010000884.1 GCA_016789625.1 Acidobacteriota bacterium
TCTCCGACGAGGCGACCCGTCTTCGCAATCTGGACGCGAAAGCCGAGGATCTTCGTGCCGCGAGCGACCCGTATCTGAAGCTCGCCGTCGCGCTCTCCTCCGATCTCCTCGCGCAGCGGCGCGAGACGCGCACGCGGGCCGGAAAGCTCCTCACCGTGGAGCCCGACGCGATCGCGGCGCTCAAGGCGCTCCGCGCGAGCCAGGGCAAGCCCATCTACCCCGACGCCAACTCCACGCTCCGCATCGCGTTCGCCGAGGTGAAGGGCTATTCCCCGAAGGAAGGCCTCGTCGCCACGCCGCGAACGACGCTCACGGGCCTCTTCGACAAGGTGACGGGCGAGGATCCGTTCGTGCTGCCCGAGAGGCTCCGCCCGGCGTTCGAGAACATCAGCCCGAAGTCTCCCTACTTCGTGCCCGCCCTCGGCAGCGTGCCGGCGTGCTTCCTCACCAACGGCGACACCACGGGCGGCAACTCCGGCAGCCCCACGCTGAACGGTCAGGGCGAGCTCGTGGGCCTCAACTTCGACCGGGTGTGGGAGAACGTCGCCGGGGACTTCGGCTGGAACGCCGACCGCTCGCGAAACGTGAACGTGGACATCCGCTTCGCCCTCTTCCTCATGAAGATCGAGAAGGCCGACGCGCTCCTCGAGGAGATCCTGAGGACGAAAGGCACGCTGTGACGGGCGACGAGAAGATCCGCATCCTGATCACCGGCGGCACGTTCGACAAGGACTACGACGAGATCGGCGGGAAGCTCTTCTTCCAGGACACGCACATCCACGAGATGCTGAAGCTCGGCCGCTGCCGCGTTCCCGTGGAGGTCCGGACGATCATGATGGTCGACAGCCTCGACATGACGGCGCAGGACCGCGAGCTCATCCTCTCGAACTGCCGTCAGGCGCCCGAGCGGCGCATCGTGATCACGCACGGCACCGACACGATGACCGAGACGGGAGAGGTGCTGGCCGCGGCCGCGCTCGACAAGATCATCGTGCTCACGGGGGCCATGGTGCCGTACGCGTTCGGCAGCTCCGACGGGCTCTTCAACCTCGGCAGCGCCCTCTCGTTCGCGCAGTCCCTCCCCAAGGGCGTGTACCTCGCGATGAACGGGCGCTGCTTCGAGGCCGGCAAGGTGCGCAAGAACCGCGGGCTCGGCGTCTTCGAGGCGGTGACTTGATCCTGGGGGTTTCTCGATCCCCCCAGGCCCCCCACGAGAGATTTCAGCGAGGCGTGGCCGGTAGGCGGCTGAAGACGACGCCGAAGACGGCGATCGCGAGGACCGCGAGGAGGAGTCCCGCGCGGAACGAGAACGGCTCGTAGGAGAGCTCGACCTCGTGCCGGCCGGCCGCGACGGGAAACGTCATGAGCTCACCCTTCCGGAGCCGGAGCGGGATCTCCGCTCCGTCCACGCGAACGCGCCAGCCGGGCCAGTAGGCGTCCGCGACGACGACCCGGGCCTCATGAGCAGGTGCGAAGGGCGGTACGCCCGGAGCCACACCAGCAGGTGCGAAGGGCGGTACGCCCGGAGCCACACGAGCAGCTACGTCGATGGTGAATCTCCAGCACCCCGGCACTCGCCACTTCACGTCGACCGCTCCGGAGGCCCCTTCGATCCGCACTCGAGGCAGGACCCGGCGGTTCCGAAGAATTTTTCCGTCCGGCCCGGAGTAGATCTCCTCGAGATCGAGGCCCAGCTTCTCGTTCAGCGTGGGCGCCGAGAACGCGAACTGGGGGTGGAGGAGCAGGTACTTCACGTTCCACGAATCGAGGGCGGCGCCCCCGGGCGTGAGATCCCAAGGCGCGACCGTATCGACCGCGGTCGGCACGTTCCGAAACTTCCCGATAGCCGATCGCGTGGCGTGCCAGCCGGCTGGCGCAAGGGCGTCGAATCCCCGCAAGTCGTCGAGGCCCAGGAGCGTCGCGGAGTTGGCCGGGAGAAACGTGTGTAAGGGGAGCACCCTGAAGGTCGAACGGTCCCGGGCGAGCGTTTCGAGGAGCGGCGTGGTGGCACGGAAATGAGCCACCGGATACACGGCGTGCACGTCGCGGGCCGAGAGCAGCAGCTCGACGGCGACCGTGGCAATGAGCGCGAACGCGATGCTCCACGCGGCACGGGAGGCGCGGGCGCGCTCTACCCGAGCGTCCAGCCCCCCGGACGCGAGGTACGCGAGCGGCAACGGGAGGAACAGGAGCACCCGGGACCAATACACCGTCGAGGTGCTGGCGAGGAGGCGCGAAACCGGAGAGTCGAAGGCCACGGCGAGCATCACGCCGACGGCACCCGCCAT
>JAEUQS010000064.1 GCA_016789625.1 Acidobacteriota bacterium
GTGAGCTTCTCGTCGAGCTCCTTCGCCGGAGCCTCGAGGTCCTTGCCCTTGCCGAGCTTCGTCGCCCGTTCGACGAGCTTCTTCACCTGATCTTTCACGTCGCGCAGCTGGCGCGTCGTCTGGTGAATCGTGGCGAGGCGCTCGGTGCACGTGCGGAGCAGCTGGTGCTGGGCGGCGAGCTCCGCGGGCGAGACGCCGAGCTCGGGGTTCGCGCGAACCTCGGCCTTCTGCGTGAACGCGGCCCCCTCGGCGGTCTTCAACCGGAGCGTGTACGTGCCCGGCGCGACGCGCGGGCCCCGCTTGCTGCCCCAGATGACGGCCTTGGGGAGGAGCGCGGGCTTCATCAGCTCGAGATCCCAGACGAAACGGTTGAAGCCCGCCTCGATCACGATCGGCTCCTCCTCGTCGTCCTTGCCTTCGGCCTCGTCCTTCTTCTCCTTCTCGGGCTCGTCCTTCCGCTTCGTCTTGAACGTCCGGAGCACGGTTTCGCCGTCCAGCACCTCGAGGGTGAGCGGCTCTTTCGGAACGTCCCTGAGCCAGAAGTTCAGGTAGAGACCGTTCTTCGGGTTCTGGCCCGCCGTGCGGGAGGGCTCCTTCGTCGTGCCGCCGGGCCGGCGCGTCGCGGGCCGCGGGGCGATGACCGCGACGGCCGAGGCGGCCAGCTCGGGGGTGAACGCGCGGAGGGGCGAGAGGTCGTCGAGGATCCAGAACGAGCGGCCCTGCGTCGCGAGGACGAGATCGTCGTGCTTGATCGTCAGATCGGTGAGGGGCACCGCCGGGAGGTTCCGCTGGAACGGCTGCCAGCTCGCGCCGTCGTCGAGGGAGACGAAGAGGCCCGTCTCGGTGCCGGCATAGAGCAGGCCGCGCCGAACGGGGTCCTCGCGCACGACCCGCGTGAACGAGGTCTCGGGCAGGCCCTTCACGATCTTCGTCCACGACGCTCCGCGGTCGGTCGTCTTGTAGAGGTACGGGCGGAAGTCGTCGTGCTTGTACATCGTCGCGGCGACGTAGGCCGCCGCGGGGTCGTGCGGGGAGACGTCGATCGCGTTGATCTGGATCCACGCGGGGAGGTCCTTCGGCGTGACGTTCTTCCAGGTCGCGCCGGCGTCCTCCGTGAGGTGGACGAGGCCGTCGTCCGTGCCGGCCCAGAGCGTCTTCGTGTCGTGAGGCGACTCCGTGAGCGCGAAGATCGTGCCGTACACCTCGACGCCGGTGTCGTCCTTGGTGATCGGGCCGCCGGACTTCTCCTGCTTCGTCCTGTCGTTCCGCGTGAGATCGGGGCTCGCCTCCCGCCAGGTCTGACCCTCGTCGGTCGAGGCGAGGAGCAGCTGGGCCGCGTGGTAGAGCGTCCTGCCGTCCCTGGAGAACACGATGGGCGCGTTCCACTGGAACCGGTAGCGGAGGTCCTTGGGGGCCTGTCCCACGGCCAGCTGCGGCCACGCGACGATCTCGCGCTCCTGCTTCGTCTCGTGGTCGTAGCGCGTGATGCTGCCGCCGTAGCAGCCCGCGAACACGATGTTGCGCTTGCCGGGATGCGGCGCGATCCAGCCGCTCTCGCAGCCGCCCACGTCGTGCCAGTCGCTCTCGCGAATCGTGCGCCCCGAGCTCGCGCTCGCGATCTTCACGGTGGTGTTGTCCTGCTGGGCGCCGTAGACGTTGTAGGGAAAGCGATCGTCGGTGATCACGCGGTAGAACTGCGACGTGGGCTGGTTGTTCAGCGTCGACCAGGTGCGCCCGCCGTTCAGCGTCACCTGCGCGCCGCCGTCGTCCCCCTCGATCATGCGGAGGGGATCCTGCGGATCGATCCAGAGATCGTGGTTGTCGCCGTGGCCGGTCGGAACGACCTTCCAGCTCTTGCCGCCGTCCACGGACTTCTGCACGTTGACGTTGAGGACGTACACGGTGTCCACGGTCTTCGGGTCCGCGTAAACGCGCGTGTAGTACCAGGCCCGCTGACGGATGTTCCGGTCCTCGCTGGCCTTCGTGAACGTCTCGCCGCCGTCGTCGCTGCGGAAGAGGCCGCCCTTCTGGGACTCCACCATGGCCCACACCCGCTGCGGGTTCGCCGGGGAGACCGCGACGCAGATCTTCCCGAGCACGCCCTCGGGCAGGCCCTTCGTGAGCTTCGTCCATGTGCCGCCCCCGTCGGTCGAGCGGTGGAGCGAGCTGCCCGGGCCGCCGCTCTCGAGGGACCACGGCGTCCGCCGCACCTGCCAGAAGCCGGCGAAGAGGATCCGCGGGTTCGAGGGGTCGAGCGCGAGGTCGCTCGCGCCCGTCTTCTCGTCCACGAAGAGCACCTTCCTCCAGCTCGTGCCGCCATCGGTGGTCTTGAAGATGCCGCGCTCGGCGTTGGGCCCGAACACGTGGCCCTGCGCGGCCACCCAGACGACGTCGGGGTTCTTCGGGTGGATCCGCACGCGGGCGATCTGCCGCGTGTCGGCGAGGCCCACGTTCTTCCAGCTCTTCCCTGCGTCGGTCGACTTCCACACGCCGTCGCCGTGCGAGACGTTGCCGCGGATGGGCGCCTCGCCCATGCCCGCGTAGAGGACGTTGGGATCGCTCTCGGCCACGGCCAGAGCCCCGACGGAGCCGGTCTTGAAGTCCTTCTCCGACATCGGCTCCCACGTGCCGCCGGCGTCGGTCGTGCGGAAGACGCCGCTCCCCGTGCCGCCGAAGTAGTAGAGCCAGGGGTTGCCCGGCACGCCCGTCACCGCGGTGACGCGCCCGCCGCGAAACGGGCCGATGTTCCGGAACGCGAGTCCGGGAAAGCGCTCCTGGAACGCCGGCGCGGGGGCTGGCGTGGCCGGGGTCGCGGGCGGGGCGGCGACGAGCGGAAAGGCGATCAGCGCGAGGAGCGGGGCGAGCGGGCGGAGCTGCATGGCGAAAGAGGATAGCGGCCCGCCGCGCGGGGACCACGTGCTAGCTTGCTCCGATGTCGGGAGGGATCGGCTCGCGAGGCGCGATCGGCGAGCCGGAGGCCGCTGATTCGGGCCGTGCCCGCTGGCTGCGCCTCTCGCGTTTTCGCCAGTACTGGCGCGAGAAGCTCACGACGTTCGGCTCGAAGGTGCACGCGCCGCTCCGCGAGGGAAACCGCGTGGCGCTCTACGAGGATGGCGGCAACGTCCTCGAGGCCTGCCGCACGCTCATCACCGAAGCCCGCCGCTCGATCGACGTCGAGATGTACATCTGGGCCGAGGACGAAACGGGAGTCGAGATCGCGGAGCTGCTCGGCGCGGCGGTCGCCCGGGGCGTGAACGTCCGCGTGCTCTACGACGCCGTGGGCTCCTGGGAAGGGACGTACCACCTGCAGGAGCTCAGGGCGCGCGGGGCCGAGGTGGTGGCGTTCCATCCCGTGGGGCCGTTCGCGTTCCGCGGCAACCCCAACAGCCGGAACCACAGGAAGCTCCTCATCGCCGACGACACGGTGGCCGTCGTGGGCTCGCAGAACTTCGCGAACGAATACGACACGCTCCGCATTCCGGGCGGCTTCCGGGACGTGGGCGTGGGACTCTCGGGTCCGGTCGTCGAGGATCTCGCGCGGGACTTCCGGCGCGTCTTCAGAAGGGAGACGAGGAAGGCGCTGCCGCCACCGCACCCGCCCCGCGCGGGCTTCGAGCCCCCGGCGATGCTGGGCGAGCCCGCCTCCGTGCAGATGGTGAGCGGCGTGAAGCGCGGCGAACGCGGCGCGATGCGCGCTCTCTATCTCACGATCCTCCGGCAGGCCGTCACGGAGATCGTGCTCCTGAACGCCTACTTCGTGCCCAGCCTGAGGCTCATCGGCGCGTTCGTCCGCGCCGCCCGGCGCGGCGTGCGCGTCGTCCTGGTCCTGCCGGGGATGAGTGACGTTCCGCTCGCGCAGGCCGCCATGCGCTTCACGTACGGCCCGCTCCTCGCCGCGGGCGTCGAGATCTGGGAACGGCAGCACCGGGTTCTGCACGCGAAGGCGGCCGTGGTGGACCGCGCGATCGCGGTCGTGGGGAGCGCGAACCTCGACGCCCGAAGCTTCATCCACAACCTCGAGCTGAACGTGAACGTGCACGATTCCGAGCTCGCGGCCCGCCTTCTCGCGACCATGGAGAAGGACATCGAGCAGAGCGTGAGGATCGACCGCGCGAGCCACGTCGCGCGGCCGCTCGCCGAGCGGGTGCTCTCGTTCCTCGCGTATCTCCTCCGCTACTGGCTCTGAGCCCGCGGCGCGCTACAGTAGGCGCATGATCGTTCTTTCCGCACTCGCCGCCCTCGTCCTCTTCGCGCCCGGGGATCCCCACGGGGCGAAACCCGGGTCCGTCACGCTGCCGCCGCTCTCCGCAGAGCGCCCCGCGAGCGGACCGACGACCCTCAACGTGGGCTGCATCGTGCTTCCCGCGGGCTCCCAGGTGAAGGACGGCTCCGTGCCCGACATGGGGTTCGGCGAGATCCTCCTGCCCTCGGGCCAGAGCCTGAGGTGGACGAACGGCAAGGTCACCCCCCAGCCGAAGAAGGGCGACAAGGGCGTCTCGAGCATCGACGTCGGGGGCGACCCGCTCTCTTTCCGGCCCTCGCCCGGAGCGGGGCCGCGGGTTCTCCAGATGTCCTTCCGCGGGGCCAGCTTCTCGGCGAGCGTCAGCGAGAAGCAGGCCACGCCGACCCCGGAGCTCCTCGAGGTGATGCGCACCTACACGGCCGCGGCCTGCGGCAAGGCCAAATAGGGGACGGATGCCACCGCTCCTCCGGGCCCTTCGACCCGGGCAATGGACGAAGAACCTCTTCGTCCTCGCCCCGATCCTGTTCGGCAAGGCCGCCGGGGATCCGGAGCGGCTCGCGGCGACTCTCCTGACCTTCGCGTGCTTCTGCGCCATCGCCTCGGCGCTCTACCTCGTGAACGACGTCGCGGACCGGGAGGCCGACGCCCTCCACCCCGTGAAGAGCCGCCGGCCCATCGCGTCGGGCGCGCTCTCGGTGAACACCGCGCTCGCGACGAGCGTCGTCCTCCTCGCGGCGGCCCTGACCGCGCTCGCCCTGCGGGCCCCGTCCGCGCTGCCCTACGCGGCGGCCTACGCCGTGGTCGTCGCGCTCTACACGTTCGTGCTCAAGAAGGTCGCGCTCCTCGACGTCTTCGTGGTCGCCTCCGGCTTCGTGCTCCGCGTGCTCGCCGGATCGGCCGCGGCGGCCGTCACGCCGTCGCACTGGCTCCTCCTCTGCACGTTCTTCCTCGCGCTCTTCCTCGCGCTCTCCAAGCGCCGCGGCGAGCTCCTGGGAAGCGGATCGGCCTCGCGCAAGAGTCTCGACGGCCTCACCGTGAGCCTCGTGGAGTCGCTCGAGAACGTCGCGACGGCGGTGACGATCGTCTCGTACGCGCTCTATACCGTGGCGCCCGAGACGATGTCGTGGTTCGGCTCGGACCGGCTCCTCTACACGGTGCCGTTCGTGGTCTTCGGGCTGTTTCGCTGGCGGGTCCTCGAGGTGCGGGGCGCGGGCGAGGACGCGACGAACGATCTCTTCACCGACCGCGGGCTCCTCGCGACCGTCGTGGCCTGGGCCGCGACGTGCGCGGGACTGATCTATTCCGTGAGCTAGCAACGGATAATCCCGGCCATGACCGACAACGAGCGGGAAGGGGCGGACTCCCCGGACTCTCCTGAGAGGCGTCGTCTCTTCCTGGTCGCGTGCGCCGGGGCCTCGGCCCTCGTGGGCGCGTCGCTCGCCACGGTCGCGGGACGCGTGCTGCTCTCACCGCTCACCGCCGCGGAGAGCGGTGCCGGTACCCGGCTGGATCTCGGAGCGCTCGCGGACTTCGAGTCCGTGAGGGCCGGGCACGGTCCCCGCGAGGTCGTCGTGGAGCAGCCTCTCGAGGACGGCTACTCGACGCGCAAGGTGAAGGCGCGGGTCCTCGTGGTGAAGGACGCGAAGGCCGCGTCGGGTCTGGCCGTCCTCTCGGCCACCTGCTCGCACCTCGGCTGCGGCGTCGCCTGGAACGCGGAGCGGAGGTCGTTCGTGTGTCCGTGCCACGGGGGTGTTTACGCGGAGGACGGCAGCGTGACGAGCGGCCCGCCGCCGAAGCCGCTGGCCCGCCTCACGTTCGCGGCCGAGGGCGGACGCCTTTCGCTGGATCCCTCGAAGGCCTCATGAAAGGGGTCCTCGATTTCCTCGAGACCCGCACGGGGCTCGTGACGCTCTGGGGCCACTTCGCGAACGAGAGGGTGCCGCGCCGCAGGGCCTGGCTCTTCACTCTCGGCTCGCTCGCGCTCTTCGCGTTCCTCGTCCAGTTCCTCACCGGGCTCCTCCTCGCGCTGCACTACGCCCCGACGCCCGACCACGCGCACGCGTCGGTGACGGCGCTCGAGTCGAAGGTCGCGGGCGGCTCCCTCGCCCGCGGGCTGCATCACTGGGGCGCGACGGCCCTGGTGATCCTCGTCGCGCTCCACATGGTCCGCACGTTCGCGTTCGGCAGCTACAGGAAGCCCCGAGAGGCGAACTGGATCGTCGGGGTCGTGCTGCTCCTCGTCGTCCTCGGGTTCGGCTTCACGGGCTACCTCCTCCCGTGGGACCAGAAGGCCTATTGGGCCACGGTCGTCGGGGTGAAGGTGGCGGGCTCGATGCCCGTCGTCGGCGAGGCGCAGGCCCGGCTCATGGCGGGGGGCCCGCAGGTGGGCGCCTACACGCTCACGCGCTTCTACACGATCCACGTGGTGCTCCTGCCGCTCGTGATGCTGGGCCTCATCGGCGCGCACCTCGCGCTCCTCCGCAAGCACGGCCACGCCGGCCCCACCACGGGGCCCGATCCGCGCGAGCCGTTCTTCCCGTATCAGGCCGCGCGCGACGCGGTGATGGCGCTCCTCCTCCTGGGCGCGCTCCTGTGGCTCGCGGCCCGGCATCCGGCGCCGCTCGAGGCCGTCGCGGACCCTTCGGACACGTCCTACGTGCCGCGCCCGGAGTGGTACTTCCTGCCGCTCTTCCAGCTCCTCAAGTACTTCGAGGGACCGCTCGAGCCGATCGGCACGGCCGTCCTTCCGGGCCTCGCCGTGGGGCTCCTCATGCTCGTGCCGTGGCTCGACCGCGCGAAGGAGCGGCGGCCCTCGAAGCGGAAACCCATCCTGCTCGCGGGCGGGGTCTTCGGCCTCGTCACGCTCGGCCTCCTGGGCCTCGGCTGGATGGACAAGCCCGTGCCGAAGGGTCCGGTCGCGAGCGGCCGCAAGCGCGTGCCGCCGCCGCCCGATCCGCGCCTCATCGCCGGGGCGCTCGCGTACGAGAGCCGCGGCTGCGCGAGCTGTCACGGGGCAGAGGGCGCCGCCAAGCCGGCGGATCCCGCGGGGTTCGTCCTCGTGGGGCGGCCCGTGACCTGGGCCGACGAGAAGCTCACGGCGCACATCCTCGAGAAGAGCCCGCCGGTGCCGACGCCAGGGCCCGACGACGAGGCCGTGGATCCCGAGGCGGGGATCGCGCAGACGATCGCGTTCGCGAAGCGTCTCACCGAGGGGCCGCTCTCCGTGGCGGCGCTACCGGCCCCCATCCGCGTGGGCGGAAACGCCATCGACCGCGAGGACTGTCGCAACTGCCACCACGTGTACGGCGAGGGCGGCTCGCGGGGCCCCGCGCTCGAGAAGCTCGCGGGCCGCCACGACGCGGCCTGGCTCGTCACGCACTTCAAGGATCCCAAGAGCGTCGTGCCCGACTCGAAGATGCCGTCGTACAAGTACCTCTCGGACGAGGAGCTCTCCGCGATGGCGGCGTACCTCCTGGCTCTGCCCTGATGGAGTGCTTCTCCCGCGTCTACCACGCGCGCTGGGGCGACATGGACGGCAACGGCCACATGGCGAACCGCGCCTACCTCGACGTCGCGGGCGACGCGCGGATGCTGTACTTCGCGTCCCGCGGGTTCTCGATGCGCGAGTTCGAGAGGCTGCGGGTCGGCCCCGTGATCCGCAAGGACGTCCTCGAGTACTTCCGCGAGACGAAGCTCCTCGAGGAGCTGACGGTCGGCGTCACGCTCGCGGGCCTCAGCGCCGACGGCTCGCGCTTCTCGATCTGCAACGAGTTCCACAGCGGCGCGGGCAAGCTCGTCGCCCGCGTGACGAGTGACGGCGGCTGGCTGGACCTCGACGCCCGCAGGCTGGTGGCGCCGCCCGAGACCCTCGCGCCGATCCTCCGCGAGCTGACGCGCACGGAGGACTTCGCCGAGATTCCACCCCCGAGAACGTGACGCCCGGGAACGCGATCGGCCCGCGGGTCTTCCTGCTCTGCGGACGGTCGTTCTCGGGGAAGTCGACGCTCGCGGCGCGTCTCGCCGCGATCACGGGCGCGCTCGTCGTGAGCCTCGACGGCCTGAACCTCGAGCGGGGCCTCGTGAGCGTCGAAGGCGTTTCGGCGGAGGAATGGGGAAAGACGCACGAGGAGGCGCGGAGGCTCCTCGCCCGCGGCCTCGCCGAAGGGCGCGACGTCGTCTTCGACGACACGGCCTGCTTCCGGGTCCTGAGGGACGACGTGCGGCGCGTCGCCGCGGCGGCCGGAGCCGTGACCGTGCTGCTCTTTCTCGACGTTCCCCGAAGCGAGCTCGAGGCGCGACGCGCCGAAGCCGCCCGGACCGGGAGCCGCGCGCCCGTCTGCGACGAGGTCTTCGACCGCCACGTCGCCGCGTTCGAGGAGCCCGGCCCCGACGAGGCTCCGATCCGCCTGTTCCCGGAGGCCGCTCTCAGGGCTTACCTGGAATCGCTTTGACCCGGCCGCTCGCGAACGCGGCCGGCGGATCGGGAAACCTCGGGACCCGCGTTCGGCCTCAGACGCCCTTCTTGGCCTTGAAGGCCTTCAGGTCGAGGTGCGCCTCCAGGAGCCGCTGGAACTCCTCGGGCGAGATCGAGGCGACCTGCCGGCCCGTCTCGAACTCGATGTTCTCGAGCACCTGGCTCCACACGAGCTCCCGGCGGGCGACCTCG
>JAEUQS010000065.1 GCA_016789625.1 Acidobacteriota bacterium
GAAGGACCACGCGGGTGCCGGGATTCAACGTCACGCGGCGAGGGTACCCCGCCCGGCTACCATGCCGCAGCATGCTCCTGACGCTCGCCACCACCCACGCTCCCGCGACCCAGCTCGGATTCCTGCTCCACAAGCACCCGGAGCGGTTCCAGAGCTTCGAGCTGACCTTCGGGAAGGCGCACGTCTTCTACACCGAGGCGAACTCCGAGCGCTGTGAGGCGACCCTGCTGCTCGAGATCGACCCCGTCCGGCTGGTCCGCGGCACCGAGCGGAGCGAGCGCTCCGACGGGCCGCTCGAGCAGTACGTGAACGACCGCCCCTACGTCGCGTCGTCCTTTCTCAGCGTCGCCATCGCGCAGGTCTTCGGCACCGCGCTCTCCGGCCAGAGCAAGGGGCATCAGGAGCTCGCCGACAGCGCGATCCCGCTCGAGGCGCGACTCTTCGCCCTGCCCTGCCGCGGCGGTGAGGCGTTTCTACGGCGCCTCTTCGAGCCCCTCGGCTACGAGCTTTCCGTGACCCGGCACCCGCTCGACGAGCGCTTCCCCGAGTGGGGGGAAAGCTCGTACTACGACGTGAAGCTCCGCTTCCGCGGGCGCCTCCGCGATCTGCTGACGCACCTCTACGTGCTCGTGCCCGTGCTCGACGACGAGAAGCACTACTACGTGGGCCAGGCCGAGGTGGAGAAGCTGCTCCGCGTGGGCGAAGGCTGGCTGGCCAGTCACCCGGAGCGCGAGTCCATCGCTCAGCGCTACCTCAAGCACAGCGTGCGCCTCACGCGAGCCGCGCTCTCGCGCCTCGTGGTCGACGAAGCCGAGGACCCCGACGAGGCTGCCGAGGTCAAGGAGCACGAGGAGGAGGTTCTCGAGGAGCGGCTGAGCCTCGCGGACGAGCGCATGGGTACGGTCGTGGCCACGTTGAAGAGCGAGGGAGCCCGTCGCGTGCTGGACCTGGGCTGCGGCGGCGGCCGCCTCCTCGCCCGCCTGCTCGACGACACCTCGTTCGAGGAGATCGTCGGCGTCGACGCCTCCTGCCGCGCTCTCGAGGTGGCCGAGCGCCGCCTTCACCTGGATCGGCTACCGGAGAGGAAGAAGCAGCGCATCCGGCTCCTCCAGGGAGCGCTCACGTACCGGGATGCGCGCCTCGCGGGCTTCGATGCGGCCGCCGTCGTCGAGGTGATCGAGCATCTCGATCTGCCCCGTCTGTCGTCCTTTGCGAGGGTGCTCTTCGAATGCGCGCGTCCGCGCTCCGTGGTGATGACGACGCCGAACGTCGAGTACAACGTGCGTTTCGAGAAGCTGCCCGCGGGCCGGCTGCGTCATCGGGACCACCGCTTCGAGTGGACGCGGGCCGAATTCGAGGCCTGGTGTGTCGACGCCGCGCGGCGCTTCGGATACGCCGTGCGCTTCGCGCCGATCGGGCCCCTCGACTCCGAGGTGGGAGCGCCGACGCAAATGGCCGTCTTCACGCGAGTGGCCGCTTGAACATCAAGCTGCCCGAGCTCTCGCTCGTCGTCCTCATCGGACCCTCTGGCTCCGGGAAGTCGACGTTCGCGCGCAGGCACCTGAAGCCCACCGAGGTGCTGTCGTCCGACGTCTGTCGCGGGCTCGTGTCCGACGACCCGAACGACCAGAACGCCACGAACGCCGCGTTCGAGGTGCTGCACTTCATCGCCAGGAAGCGCCTCGCCGCGGGCCGGCTCACTGCGGTGGACGCCACGAACGTGCAGCCCGAGGCGCGCAAGCCCCTCGTCGCGCTCGCGCGGGAGTTCCACTGTCTCCCGGTGGCCATCGTCCTGGACCTGCCCGAGAAGCTGTGTCACGAGCGCAACGCCGGCCGGGCGGACCGGGCCTTCGGGCCGCACGTGGTGCGGCAGCAGAGCCGCTTCCTGCGCCAGTCGCTCCGCAGCCTGGGCCGCGAGGGCTTCCGGCACGTCTTCGTGCTGTCGACCCCCGAGGAGGTCGAGAGCGCCGTCGTCGAGCGCGTGCCCCTGTACAACGACAAGCGCACGGAGCGCGGGCCCTTCGACATCGTGGGCGACATTCACGGCTGCGCGAACGAGCTTCGCGCGCTGCTGTCGAAGGCGGGCTACGTTTTCGAGGGCGACGGCGCCTCGCACCCCGAAGGCCGGCGGGCGATCTTTCTGGGCGATCTCGTGGACCGCGGACCCGACACGCCGGGTGTGCTGCGCCTCGTGATGAGCATGGTCTCCTCCGGCTCGGCCCTCTGTGTGCCCGGGAACCACGACACCAAGCTCCTCCGGAAGCTGAGGGGCAAGGACGTCCGCATCACCCATGGCCTCGCGGAGTCTCTCGCTCAGCTGGAGAAGGAACCGCCCGGGTTCCTGGAAGAGGTCGTCACCTTCATCGATGGTCTCGTGAGCCACTACGTGCTCGACGGCGGCAACCTCGTCGTCGCGCACGCCGGGATGCGTGAAGACATGCAGGGTCGCGGATCGGGGCGCGTGCGCGACTTCGCTCTGTACGGCGAGACCACCGGCGAGACCGACGAATACGGACTCCCCGTCCGCTACAACTGGGCCTCCGAGTACCGCGGCCGCGCGATGGTCGTCTACGGCCACACGCCTGTCGGCGAGCCGGAGTGGATCAACCGGACGATCAACGTGGACACCGGCTGCGTGTTCGGCGGGCGCCTCACGGCGCTGCGCTATCCCGAGAAGGAGCTCATCTCGGTTCCCGCCGCGCAGACGTACTACGAGCCCGCGCGCCCGTTTCTCACGGATCCCGAGAGCGCTCCGCCCCTCTCCGCCCAGCAGGAGATCGACGATCTCCTGGACCTCGACGACGTGCTCGGGAAGCGACTCGTGACGACCCGCCTGCATCACTCCGTGACGGTTCGCGAGGAGAACGCCGCTGCGGCTCTCGAGGTGATGAGCCGTTTCGCCGCGAACCCCAAGTGGCTCGTGTATCTCCCGCCCACGATGTCGCCCAGCCAGACGAGCGAGCGGGACGGGCTCCTCGAGCATCCGGCCGAGGCGTTCGCGTACTACCGCCGCGAAGGGATCCCGGGCGTGATCTGCGAGGAGAAGCTCAT
>JAEUQS010000069.1 GCA_016789625.1 Acidobacteriota bacterium
CGTCGCGACCGCGGCCGGCCGGGCACCGACGGTCGCGGTGATGGCCGTGGGCGTCACGTTCGTGACCGTCGCGGCCGTGCCCGCGAGCGTCACCGTGGCTCCGGCCTGGAAGCCCGAACCCGATATCGTGATCGTCCGGCCGCCCACCGTCGACGCGCACGACGGCGCCACGTTCGAGACCGTCGGCGCGGGCGAACCGCCCGAGAACGGCAGCACCACGAGCGTGGCCGAACGGGCCGGGAGCGTCAGCGTCGCGGCTCCCGCGACGAAGGGCGCCGAGCCGGCGGCCCCGATGCGGTTCGAGGGATCGAAGCGGTAGAGGTTTCCCGCGGCCGTCGGGCCGCCCGTGATCGAGACGTTCGCTTCCTTCACCGAGGTCGCCTTGTTGAAGAGCAGGAGGAAGAGCTTCGTCGTGCCCCGCACCGCGTACGACCCTACGGCGTCGACGTCCGACGTCGTCGCGAGGACGCTCTCGCCGAGGACCTTCGCGCCGGCGCCGTCGTAGTTCAGGAAGAGCTTGAACGCGTCTTCCACGCGCGTGTTGGCGTCGGGCGACACCCAGCGCGTCGCGAGGTCCACGCCCTCGCGGCCGAACACCGCGAGCACCTCGGCCTGCGCGAGCGCGGAGCTGGGGCCGGCGTCGTTGCCCCAGGAGTACTCGGTGATGGCGAGCTTCGTGCCGGGCGCGCGGGCCGCGATCCACTCCCTGGCCCGCGGGATGAGGCGCACGGCGTTGGGGATCCAGGACTCGTCCTGGTAGGAGGGGTCGTAGAGGCTCTTGATGCTGCGGAGGCGGAGCGCGGCGGTGGCCGCGCTCTCGTCGTCCGACAGCGCCACGCCGTTCGCCTGCGGGTAGTAGTGGAGGTCCAGCCAGTCGACGAGCTTCAGGCCCGTCTGCTGCTGGTGCTCGGTGACCTTCTTGAGATACCACTCGACGAGGGGCAGCCCCTCGTGCGCCGTGCGATCGGGCCCGCTCACGCAGTTCTGCGGGGTGACGTCGGCGGCCGAGGTGAAGAGGTCGCACCAGCCCCAGGTGACGGGGCCCATCACCTGCGCCGCGGGATCCTGCTGCTTGATGGCCGTCGCATAGGCCACCGTCCGCGTCCACAGCTCGTCGTACGTCACGGGCGCGGGATGCACGTCGCGGTGCGTCGAGTTCCAGAGCATCACCTCGTTGTCGAGCGCGTAAAGGCGCACGCCGCCGTTCGCCGCGTTGCCCACGCGAGCGGCGAGGTGCTGCATCCAGGCCGTGACGAACGCAGGCCCGATGACGCGGGAGGTGTCGAGCGGGTCGTTGCCCACGATGGGCGTGCCGTTGGCGGCGATGCCGTTGCCGGCGTCGGGCTGGCACCAGGGAGCGCCGCCCGTGCGCGTGCATTCCGTTTCCGTCTGGGCGCCGTAGTCGTGAACGGAGAAGCCCCAGCGGCGCTGGCGGTCGATGGGCGTCCAGCCGATGGTGGGAATCGTGAGCAACGTTTCGCCGCCGGAGGCCTTGGTGTCGTCCACGAAGCGGTCGGCCGAGGAGTTGTTCGGCAGGTCGCTCGGGTCGGGGTTGTCGCGCTCGACGTTGTAGAAGAACCAGTCGCTCGCGGTGTTGGCGATGTCGTGCTCCCACGAATAGCGCGTGGTGGAGTTGCCGCCCCAGCGCCGCACGGGCCAGTGCATCGCATTCGCCTGAGCGGTCGTTCCGAAGTTGACGCCGTAGATGCGCGGGTCGATCGCGCGGCGGTTCGCGCTGGGGTTCACCGAGATGGTCACGCTCGTGGGCGGAGGCGGCAGGCCCGTCCGCTCGATCCACCGCATGTCGTCCACGTACACGACGCTCTGGTTGCCGCCCGTGTCGTCCTGGAGCCACACGCCGTCGAGGATTCCGGCGGTCACGCCGAGCGTCGCGAACGGCACGTGGACGAGGCCCCACGAGCCCGCGGGGATCCCGCCCGGGAGAAGGCTCGCCACGGTGGCGCTCCCGGCCACGTTCCCGGCGATGAGGAGCGCGACGCGCACGGCCTGGCCTCCGCCCCCGCCGCCCCGGACCCAGAAGTCCACGGCCTCGTACTGCGCGACGTCGATGCCCGAGTCCCGATGGAAGTAGAGAGCCTGCCAGGAGTCGGGCTCGAAGGACGCGGCGGCAGCGCCCGTGCGCACCACGGAGGTCTGGCTCAGGGAGTGCGTCGCCCAGCTCCAGTCCACGTGCCCGTTCTGGAGCCCGTCGTCGTAGACCACGAGGTCCGCGCCGGAGAGCTTCGGAGAAGCCGCGAGAAGGGCCAACGCGAGGACGGCGGGGCGCAGGTTCATGTGGCCGCCACTGTGGACCCGGCTCCCCGGCGAAGCAATCGACCCGAGGTCGAGCCGGAGTCGAGGCCAATCCTCGACGAGGGTCGAGGCCGACTGAGGTGGTCCGAACGCCGGCGCCCCTTCGTACACTCTCCCGCCGTGACCCAAAACCTGAAGAGCCGGGGGGCCTTCCTCGCGCTCCTCTACGCGTTCATCGCCGTGGGCCTTCCCGTGCTGCACCTCGCGCGGCACAAGGACGACCACGTGCACGAGGGCGCGGGGATGAAGCGCCTCTTCGCGACAGCAGTGAGCGCGGCGTCCTTCGGCGCCGCGGCGGGAGAGGCCACGCCTCACGTCCACGCCGACGGCAGCTCGCACGCGCCCCGCGAGCGCCTCGCGCTCTCGCGGGTACTCGAGGTCCTCGTTCCCTCGCGGGCGCCGCACGGGCACGGCGACGGCGGCGCAGCCCACTTCGCCGAGGCGCTCGGCGACGGCTCGAGCCCGGACCTGCCTCTCTTCGAACGGCACGCATTCGTCACCCGTTTCGCGTTTCTCGAATCCTCGGCCTCGACCCTCTCCCCGCCCCGCGGGCCTCCCGCGGACCGCGGTCCCCCGGCGCGCGCTTTCGAGACGGCTCCCGCAACCGTCCTCTGAGCGCGCCGCGCGGCGCGCGCGATCGAAAGAAAGGCGCACCGTGCTCATCGAGAGAAAGCCAGCCCTCCTCGGGCTGATCCTCAGCATCGCCCTCCAGGCGAGGGCTGCAGAACCCACCCTTTCCGGCCGGGTCGTGGACGACGGCGGCCGAGGCCTCCCCGGCGTCTCCGTCGAGGCCCGCCGCGGCTCTTTCAGCGGCCGCACGACGACGGGCGCGGAAGGCACGTTCCGTCTCGCGGGCCTCGCGGCCGGGACCTACCAGGTCACGTTCCGGCTGCCCAACTTCGCGTCCTCGGTGCGGCGCGCGGTCGTCCTGGCCGATGGCGCGAGCGTCACCCTGGAGCAGACCCTGCGCCTCGCCGCGAACGCCGACGTCGTGGTGACGGGCCGCCGCACGTTCACGAACCTGGCCGACCTCACCGACTCGGCCGATCTCGTGGGCGTGGCCGACTCGGCCACCGAGGGCGTCGTCACGCCCCGGCAGCTCGAGGAGCGGCCCATCCTCCGCACGGGCGAGCTCCTCGAAACGGTGCCCGGCCTCGCGACGAGCCAGCACTCCGGCGAAGGCAAGGCCAACCAGTACTACCTCCGCGGCTTCAACCTCGACCACGGCACCGACCTCGCCACGTTCGTCGCGGGAGTTCCGGTGAACCTGCCCACGCACGGCCACGGCCAGGGCTATACCGATATCGCGTTCCTGATCCCGGAGCTCGTCTCGGGCATCCAGTATCGCAAGGGCCCGTACTTCGCCGACGAGGGCAACTTCTCGGCGGCGGGGGCCGTGCACGTGAACCTCGCGAACGTCCTCGAGCAGGGCGTCGCGCGCCTCGAGGCCGGCGGCAACGGCTTCCGCCGCGGGGTGTTCGCCGTCTCGCCGAGGGCCTTCGGCGGCACGCTCCTCCTCGCGGGCGAGGGGTTCCACAACGACGGCCCCTGGGAGCGGAAGGACGACTACCGGCGCTTCAACGGGCTCGCCCGCTACTCCAGGGAATCTGGCGCCTCCGCCTTCTCGTTCACGCTCCAGGGCTACGACGGCCGCTGGAACGCCACCGACCAGGTCCCTGGGCGGGCGATCGAGTCGGGCCTCATCGACCGGTTCGGCACGCTCGACGCCTCGAACGGGGGAACGTCGAGCCGGTATTCGGCCTCGTTCGACTGGCAGCGGAGCGGCGATTCCACTCTCACCCGCGTCTCGGCCTACGGGCTCTCCTACGACCTGAATCTCTTCTCGAACTTCACGTACTTCCTGGACGATCCCGTGAACGGCGATCAGTTCGAGCAGGAAGACAAGCGCGTCGTCACGGGACTCAAGGCGTCGCATCGCATGCTGTTCGAGCTTCTCGGGAAGCCCGTCGACCTCACGCTCGGCCTCGACACACGGAACGACAACATCGCCGCGGTGGGTCTCTACCGCACGCGCCAGCGGGAGCGCCTCGAGACCGTGCGTGCCGACCGCGTGGTCCAGACCTCGGGAGCTCTGTACGCGCAAGGCGCGGTGGCGCTGACCGAAAAGCTGCGCGCGACCCTGGGCCTTCGGGCCGACGTCTTCCGCTTCCGGGTGACGAGCTTCTCCAACGCAGCCAACTCGGGCCGGGACACGGACGGCCTCGTGAGCCCGAAGGCCGGCTTCGTGCTCGGGCCCTTCGCGAAAACGGAGATCTACCTGAACGGCGGATACGGCTACCACTCCAACGACGCGCGCGGCACCACGATCACCGTGGACCCCACCTCGGGCGAGCCGGTCTCCCGCGTCGACCCTCTCGTGAGGGCGCGGGGCGCCGAGCTCGGCGTTCGCACCACGGCGATTCCCGGTGTCCAGATCACCGCAGCGCTCTGGGGGCTCTCGCTGGACTCCGAGCTCCTCTTCGTGGGCGACGCGGGCACCACCGAGGCCAGCCGTCCCAGCCGTCGGCAGGGCGTGGAGATCGCGACGTACTGGGCGCCCTTCCGCGGGCTCACGCTGGACGCCGACCTCGCGGTCTCCGCGGCACGCTTCACCGACGACGACCCGGCGGGAAACCGGATCCCGGGCGCCGTGGAGCGCGTGATCTCCGCCGGCGCGACCTACGACGACCCGAGCGGGCTCTTCGGCGGGTTGCGCCTCAGGCACATCGGCCCGCGGGCGCTCGTCGAGGACGACTCCGTGAGGACCCGGTCGTCCACCGTGCTCAACGTCCAGGCCGGCTACACGTTCCTGGGCCGTTTCCGGCTCGCGCTCGAGCTCCTGAACGCGCTGAACGAGCGCTCGAGCGACATCGACTACCACTATGTCTCCCGTCTTCCCGGCGAGCCGGAAGAAGGTGTGGAGGACGTCCACACGCACCCCTTCGAGACGCGCTCCGTGAGGGCGAGCCTCACCCTCAGGTTTTGAGATAGTCCCGCCCATGGAACCCACCGAGCGTTTCAGCGGCAAGGTCGACGCCTACGAGAAGCACCGCCCGGGCTACCCGCCCGGGCTCTACGCCACGCTGCGGGACGGTGGGCTGCGTCCGGAGCACGCCATCGCCGACATCGGCTCGGGGACCGGGATCTCGTCCAAGGTGTTCCTGGACGAGGGCCACGACGTGTGGGCCGTCGAGCCCAACGCCGCCATGCGGGCCGCGGCCGAACGAACCCTCGGCAGAGACCCGAAGTTCCACTCCATAGACGGCAAGGCCGAAGCCACGGGCCTCCCGGACGCGTCCGTCGACTGGGTCGTGGCGGGGCAGGCCTTTCACTGGTTCGACCTCGGCCCCACCCGCCTGGAGCTGCAAAGGATCCTCCGGCCCGGCGGCGTCGTCGCCGTGTTCTGGAACGTGCGCACCACGGACACCGCGTTCCTGGCGGGCTACGAGGCGCTCCTCCTCGAGTACCAGACGGACTATTCCTCGATCCGCCACGAGAACGCCGAGCAGCGGGTCGCCGGCTTCCTGGGCGTTCCGAGCGTCGCGTGGCACATCCTGCCGTGGGAGCGGAAGCTCCCGCTCGACGGGCTCCACGGTCTGCTGGCTTCCGTGTCGTATGTGGTGCCGCCCGGAGACCCGCGCCACGGCGTCATGCTCAGCGACCTCGACGCGCTCTTCGCCGAGCACCAGGTCGACGGCACCGTGACGATCCACTACGAGACCCGGCTCGCCTTTTCGCCCCTGGTCTGAAGACTTGCGCCCTCACGCGTGACACGAGTCACACCGAATGGACAGGCTCGGGGATCGCCTGTATGGTCTTTCGTGGCTGGGGAGCCGGGCAAGGCCCGTCCCCGGAACCCGGGAACCGCTGGAACCCATTCAGGAGCCCCTTGCGGGCGGACCGAAGGGGCAAGCCCGTCGCGTACAGCGCGAGATCGCGGAGCCCGGAAACGACTTGGGACTCCGCACAGAATGCGGTTTCCCGGTGATCCGTTCTCGCCGGCGAAGGCCCGCGGGTCGCCCCATTGGAGAAACATGAGCCCTGAACCATTGGAATCGGGCACGGCCACATCCGGCCGTGCCACCCCTTCCCCGTCGACGCCTCTCTTCGTGAAGGCCTGGCTGGCCTCCTTCCTCGCGCTCGCCGTCCCGGTCGACAGCAACCGCCAGTCCCGCGCGGGGGCCGAATCCCTCGCGCCTCTCCCGCCCAACGACGACGTATCCACCGACCTCGGCGGACCGTCCTACGGCACGGCCCGGTTCACCACCCTCAAGGCAGGATGGCCGGCGGCCGCCCCCGAGCTCGCCAACGACGACGAGAACCGAGCCTGGGAGCTCGTCTTCAAGCACTGCGAGCGCTACGGCATCGAAGACAAGGCCCTTCTCATGTTCCGCACCATCTGGCACGAGAGCCGTTGCCAGTCGGGAGCGAAGTCGCGCTGCGGCCGGTATTACGGTATCGCGCAGTTCGTGAAGTCGACGTTCACGAAGAACGTGAAGAAGATGAAGGCGCTCGGCTACGTGGCTCCCGATGCGGCCTACTCGCCTCTGGACACCGACCAGGCCATGGAGGTGATGGCGTTCATGTGGAGCCAGGGGTACGAACGGCATTGGGGACCCTACGCCCGGCACGCGAAGCGCTGGGCAAAGGAAATGGCAAGCCGTCCGGTCGTGGTGGCGGTCAATTAGCCCCGGTTTGATTCAAACTCACGGGTTCTGAGAGCCCTCCCTCTCCTCGCTGCCCTGGTCGCGACGCCTCTCGCGTCTGCTGCGGGTTTCGCGCCCGTCGGCGGCGGGCCCGTGCGGATCCTCCACCTCGGGGATTCCCACGTCGCCGCGCCCGGGTTGCCGGGCGCCGTCGCGCAGTCGATCTCGGCGGCCCGCGGCGTCACGGCCCGGAGCGCGGGGCCGGCGCTCCTCGTGCTGCGGGGAAAAGACGGCCGCCTCGCCCGCCTCGGCGGTCAGCGCTGGGCCGGAGAGGACCTCTCCTACACGTCGTTGGGCCTCAACGGCGCGCAGGCGTCCGTGCTCGTGGGCGCAGACGATTCCCTCGAGACGGGCCTCCTCCGCGAAAGGCCCGACGTCCTCGTCCTCGCGTTCGGCACCAACGAGGCCGGCAGCCGCGACTTCGACCCGGCCGTCTACGAGCACGGCCTGAACACGCTCTACGCGCGCATCGCGCGGGCTCTCCCCGATGCGGGCGTGCTCGTCTGCGGGCCGCCGGACCGCTCCGGCGGGCGCGTCCTGGCCGAGGTCGTCGAGGCCCAGCGCCGGGCCGCGGGCCGCGCCGGCTTCGTGTTCCTCGACCTCCGCGCCGAGATGGGCGGACGGCGGAGCATCCTCTCGTGGCAGGCCTCCGGCCTCGCCCGCCCCGACCTCGTCCACTTCTCGGCCGCGGGCTACTCGGAGCTCGCGCTCTTCGTGGCCCGCGCCCTTTCGAGCGAGGCCCGCCGCGCGGGCGGACCGGTTCTCTCCGTCGCGCGGGCCACGCCTCCGCGCACGCCGTCGACGCACGTCACGCCCGCGCGATCCGCAGGAAACGACGCGAACGACGTCCGGGTCTTCCGGGACGCGAGCGGACGCATCGTCTTCTCCAACGCGGGCAGGCCGGCCGCGGCGCCGCTCCTCGCGAGGCAGCCGTGAGAAGCCTCGTCGCTCTGCTCCTCGTCTCGCTCCTGGGAGCGTCGCCGCTCCTCGCGGCGAAGAAGCCTCCGAGGAAGAGAGCCGCCAAGGCCAGCCGTCCCGCGCGCGTGGGTCCTCCGGAGCCCCGGGCGATGAGCATCGAGAACGCCTCGGCCCTCGCGCCGTTCTTCGAAGCCCTCGCGGAGGGCGGGGGCGACGGACTCCGCCCCGGAGGAAGGAAGACGCTGCGGGTCCTCCACTTCGGCGATTCCCACGTCGCCGCCGACTTCTGGACCGGACAGCTCCGCAAGCTCTTCCAGGAGCGCTGGGGCGACGCGGGTCCGGGACTCGTTCCTCCCGGGCACCCGTACAAGTACTTCCGCCACACGCTCGTGAAGAGCCTCCCCGGCGAGGGGTTCCGCACGGTGGGTCTGCCTCCCGACCCGAACGACGGCCTCTACGGCCTCACCGGCTTCGCGCTCTTTCCCGAAACGGGCCCCGCCGAGGCCTCGCTCGAGGGCGTGTTCACGTCGTTCGACATCCCGCTCCTTTACTTTTCGGGAGGAGGCTGCGCCGCGGTGGAGCTCGACGGCGCCACCGTGTTCTCCGGCGAGCTGGACGGCGGCCCCGAAGACGCCGCTCCGGAATGCTCCGTTCTGGAGCGGGATTCTCCGGTACGGAGCATCTCCCCCGGTAAGCCGGCCTGGGGTCTCGCCCGGGTGAGGAACCTCGAGCCCCTCGCCCCCGGCCCCCACCGGCTCACGGTGAAGACCGGCTGCGGCGCGCCCGTGAG
>JAEUQS010000071.1 GCA_016789625.1 Acidobacteriota bacterium
CACGGGCGCTCCGAAGAGCGCCGCGGCGTCGAGCAGCTCCTCGAACGTCTGCACGACGAGCACCCCGGCCGACTCGAGGAGGGCCGTGACGTGAACCCCCGCGGGAGCGAGCGCCCCCGTGTGCGAGGCCGCGGCGCGCGCTCCTTCCCGCGAGCGGCCCGCGTGGAGCACCACGACCGGCTTCTCCTTCACGGCGCGTCGCGCGAGCCGCGTGAACGCCTCGGGGTCGTCGAAGCTCTCGAGGTGGAGGAGCACGGCGCGGGTCTCCGGATCCTCGGCCCAGTGAGCGAGGAGCTCCAGCTCGCCGAGGTCGCACTTGTTGCCGAGCGCGGCCGCCGAGGAGATGCCGATGCCGCGGCGGAGGGCGTCGCCGAGGGCGAGGAGACCGAGGGCCGAGCTCTGCGTGCCGAGCGCGACGTGCCCGCGGCGGGGCGAGCGCGCCGAGCCCGCGAAGAGCCTCACCTCGGGCTTCGTGTTGATCGTGCCGAGGCTGTTGGGCCCCAGGAGGCGCATGCCCGACTCGTGCGCGCGCCGCACGATGGCCTCCTCCAGAACCCGTCCGTCGGGCCCGGTCTCCGAGTAGCCCGAGGATACGAGGACGGCGGCCCGGGCGCCCGCGCGGGCGGCGTCGTCGAGCGCGAAGGGCAGCTCCGACGGGGGAAGACAGATCACGGCCAGCTCGGCGGCGAAGCCTTCCGAGTCGCAGAGGCTCGGCACGCAGCGGACCCCGGCCAGAGACCGGGACTGGGGGTGCACCGCGACGAGCGGACCGTTGAAGCCGTTGGAGGCGAGGCCCACGAGGAGGCGCGTGCCGAGCTTGTCGGGGTTGCGGCTCGCGCCGTACACACCGATGGACTTCGGCGCCAGGACGAGCCGCGCGGAGGCCGCCGAGCCCCTCACTCTTCGCGCGAAAGCCCGCTCGTCGGCCTCGGCGTTCCGGGCCGTGCCGAACTCGAGGTGCAGCACTCCCGACGAGGCCCTCTGCGAGAGCGGGTAGCCCGAAGCCTCGAAGACGTGGAGCATCTTCGTGTTGTCGACGAGGAGCTCGGCTTCGAGCGTCGCGATGCCGCGCCGCCGGGCCGCCTTCACGAGCCTCTCGAGGAGCAGGGAGCCGAGCCCCCGGCCCTGCCAGGCGTCCTCGATGGTGAAGGCCGTCTCGGCGCATTCGGGCCTCTCGGCCAGCCTCTCGTAGCGCGCGCCGGCGACGATCTCGCCCCGCACCTCGGCGACCAGCGCGTAGCGCCCGTCGTAGTCCACGTCGGCCAGGTACTCGGCCTTCTTGGCGTCCCGCGGGGGCACCGAGAAGAAGCGGAAGTAGAGCGTCTCCTCCGAGAGCCGGTCGTAAGTGCGCAGGAGCGCCATCGCGTCGGCCGCGCGCATGGGCCGCATGAAGACGGGCGTGCCGTCCCGGAGCAGGACCGTGCCCTCGTCTTCGGCTGGATAGGGGAGCACCCCGGTACGCTACACGAGAAGAGTCAACGGGCCGGGAGAACCACGATCGCGTCGCTCACCGCGCGCGGTCCCGCCGCATCCGAAGGGCAGTTCAGGATGCGTCCGAGGGCGACGAGCGTGGTCGATCCGCCGCCATCCAGGTTGAGCGCGTCCGTGAGGCCGAGGAGCGCGGCGAGTCCCTGCAGCTCTCGGAACGTCATGCCCAGGCTGTGGCCAGGCCGGCGGCCGTCCACGGCGACGAGCCAGAGGTGACCGCGGCGGTCCACCCCGACCAGGCTGCGGGGATGCCGCGCGATGTCGAAGCCGGGCGATGCCCGCTCGGGACCGAGGCCGGAAACCGGCCGGCCGTCCGCGACGAGGAGGCCGATTCCCGAGACGACGTCCTCGACGTCTTCCCAGCGCGCGGCGTCGAAGTCCTCGAGCGGCACGATGCGCCGGCGCGCGTCGAGCGCGACCCGCCCCATCACGACCCGGGCCGTGCGCCCGTCGTCCTCGTCGAAGCCGATCGCCGCCCGGCCGAACGCGCGCGTGCCGATCCACCGTGCGCCGACCCTGAGAAGCGACGACGGCTTGCCGTCGACGACGGCCTGCCGTCGACCTCGAAGTAGCCGGCGTTCAGGGCGGCCAGGGCACCGTTCGCCTCCGCGATCGACCGGACCTCGGAGCGCGCGGGCGAGCGGCCCTCGGCCAGGGCGACCCGGACGCGCACCTCGTCGAGCGAAAGCTCGAGCGCGTAGACGGCGATCTCGCCGGGAGGATCCAGCAGGCCGCGGTCGTGGAGGACGTGAAGGGTGACGCCGCGGGCGAGCTCTTCGCCCGGCGCGGCTTCGAGGCGCAGGGAGAAGAGCAGGGCGCAGAGCAGGTGCACAGCGCCGAAGGCGCGGAGCCTCACGCTAAGTCGCGTGATGGTTGTCCAGATCCTTGTACGTCCCCGCGAAAAGGATGTCGCGGATGTTGTCGTTTGCGAGGAAGTCGTGCGGGAAGCCCAGGTCGACGCGGCTGGCCTCGTCGAGCCGGGCGATCTCCACGGGACCGAGCTTGAACGAGAGGCACCCGAGCGTCTGCTCGAGCTGCGCGGCGCGGCGCGAGCCCACGATGGGGATCATGACGCCCGGCTTCTCGCGCACCCAGTTGAGGGCGATCTGCGCCGGCGGCTTGCCGATCTCGCGGGCGATCTCGTCGAGCACCCGCGCGATGACGAGGTTCTTCTCCTGGAGGCGCGTGCCCTGCCCCGCGACGAGGCGCCGGGGCTCGTTGTCCTCGGGGGTCGCCGCCTGCGTGTACTTG
>JAEUQS010000091.1 GCA_016789625.1 Acidobacteriota bacterium
AGGAACGGATCCCCTTCGTCGAGGATCGACGCCCCCGTGGGCGGAGGAGGCGGATCGAGCAGGCGCTGGGCTTTGCCGACGAGCGCGTCCATGCCGCGCGGCGAGCTCCCCTGCTTGATGCGAGAGAGCTCCTCCGTGACCACCTCGCGGGCGACGCGCTCGATGTCTTCCTTCGCGGCGAAGCTCGTCTGCGACAGCTCTTTCACGAGGTCGGGAAAGGAGGGCAGGATGCGCTTCCTGGGCGCGTCGGCGTTCATCCGCCGAGCTGCTCCCAGTCTTCCGCGGGTGCGTCGAGAGCGATCGCGAGACCGCCGTTCGAGCCCTGGTAGACGGGATCCTCCACGGAGCGGACGCGCCCGCCGCCCACCTCGTTGAGGGCCTTCTCGATCACGGCCGGGAGTCCCTTGAGCGCCGAGCCGCCGCCCGCGAGGATCACGTTCTGGCGCACCGCGGCCTGGTAGTCGGGATCGACGCGGGAGAGGAGGTCGAGCATCGTCTCCACGATCGGAGCCACGATGCTCTCGCAGGCGCGCTTCATCTCGGCGGTGATGTCGAGCTGCGCGGGCCTCTGGCCCACGGTGACGTTCACGGTGACGGGAGCGGGCGCGTCGCCCACGAAGCCGAGCCGCTCCTTCCACTCCCGCACGGTGTGGATGGTGAATCGGGCCTCGGGGTGCTTGTTCTTCACGAGCACCATGAGCTGCTCGTCGATGAAGTCGCCCGCGTGCGTGAGGGTGCGCTGGTCCTCCTCACCGGGATAGCGGCCGTTCATGACGCAGAAGTCGGTCGTGCCCGCGCCGATGTCGATGATCATCGTATGGAGGAGCGCCTCCATTCCGTACGCCACCGCAAAGGGCTCCGAGACGATCATGAGCGCGTCGGCGACGCCCTTCACCGCGGCCCGGAGATGCTGCCTCGAGACGCGGAGCGCCTCGGCCGGCACGCCCACCACCGCGTTCACCTTCACGCCGTCGCCCGCGCCGGCGAGCCCGATGAGGTGCTTGAGCAGCTCGCGCACGGCCGCCTCGTCCTTCGGCGAGCCCTCCTTGATGAGCCCCCGCTCGAGCGGCCGGTGCAGGTCCAGCATGGGCCGGTTCTCGAGCGCCTCGCGCCCGAAGACGATGGCCTTCTTCACCACTTTGCGGGCCACCATGTCGACCGGCCAGCCCACGTAGCTCTCCACCACGTGGCGGGCGCCGTTCGACGCCGAGATCGAGCTCCGGGAAGTGCCCAGATCGATCCCGACGTTCAGGACGTCCTTCTTGCTCATCCGTTTTCGCCTTTCTGGTTGCGTTCGAGAGCGTACCCGCTGAGGCCGGTGAAGAGCGCCTCGGCGATGCGCTGCCGGTACTTGAGATCCCCGAGGAGCCGGGCCTCTTCCGCGTTGCTCACGCAGGCGACCTCGGCGAGGACGCCGGGCATCTCGGTCGCGACGAGGACCACGAACGGCGCCTGCCTGACACCGCGATCACGCAGCGTCGGCTGCCCCTTGCGGAGCTGCGACAGGAGGCCTCCGTGGAGGGCCTCGGCGAGTGTTCTGCTTTCGGTCTGGCGCACGTCCACGTAGATGCCCTCGAGGAGCCGGCGGAAGTCGGAAAGAGAGTAACCCGAAAGCTGGTTCTCCTCCTGCGCGAGGTGCGAGAGGCGCGGGTCGTCGGTCGCGCCGAGAAAGTACGTCTCGACGCCGCGCGCGCCCGTCTCGGGCAGGGAGTTCACGTGGATGGAGACGAAGATGTCGCCCTCGGCCGCGTTGGCGATCTCGGCCCTCTTGCGCAGCGTGACCTCGGTGTCGCTCTCGCGCGTCATCACGACCTTGAAGCGGGCCTCCTCGAGGAGCGCGCGGAGGCGCATCGCGATGTCGAGCGTGATCTCCTTTTCCTTCAGGCCCGCGGGCGTGTGGGTTCCCGGATCGGCGCCGCCGTGGCCGGCATCGAGGACGATCGTCTCGATGGCGAGCCGGAAGACCGACGGAGCGATGGCGCGCGGCGCCGGCAGCTCGCTCTCGGATCCCGGCGCGGCGGCACCCGGGACACGGGCGGCCCTTTTCGGAGCGGCCTTGGCGGGATCCACGACCACGATCTCCTGCTTCACGCCGGAGCCCCCGGAGATCGCGTTCACCGAAACGAAGAGCGCGACGGGCAGGACGATCACGGCCAGCATCCGGGCGAGGCGCCGGAAGGACACGTGCCGGGTCCGCGGCACCGGAAGACGCCCCGCGACGAGGTCGCGGTTCTCCCGCACCACCTGGCGCAGCATCTCCTTCTTGAGCTTCTGGACGTCGCTCACGTGAACGCGTCAGTTTAGCACCCGGCAGGGCTTCCAGCCGCTCCGGAAGCGGCCCGAAAGGCCGTCGCGCGGGAGCGTCGCGCTACCGGATGAGGGACTTGGCCTTGTTGAGGCGCTCGTCC
>JAEUQS010000092.1 GCA_016789625.1 Acidobacteriota bacterium
TATGGGTTTCCAGACCTTCCGCTGCGCTCGCCTACTTAGCAGACGCGGTTGCGGCCGGCCTTCTTCGCTGAGTAGAGCGCCTCGTCGGCGCTCGCCACGAGCTCCTGCGCGGTGCCGCCGTCGCGGGGGTGGAACGTCGCCACGCCGAAGCTGGCGGTGACGATGCCCAGCGGGGAAGCGGGATGCGGCATCTTCAGGGCCTCGAGCCGCGCGCGCATCGTCTCGGCCACCTGGAACGCCGCTTCCTCGGGGGCGCCGGGCAGCAGCACGCCGAACTCCTCGCCCCCGAAGCGCGCCGCGAGGTCGCCGCTCCGCCGCGCGTTCTCGGCCAGGACCTCGGCCACCTTGCGGAGACACACGTCGCCCTCCTGATGGCCGAGCGAGTCGTTGAGCTTCTTGAAGTGATCGATGTCGGCCAGGACGAACGAGATGGGCGTGCCCGCGCGGAACGCTCGGTTCCACTCCTGGGCGAGCATGTCGTCGAGGTGCCGCCGGTTGGCGACCCCGGTGAGCCCGTCGCGGTACGAGAGCGTCGTGAGCCTCTCGTTCGCCTCGCCGAGCGCGCGGTTGCGCTCCTCGAGCGCGGCGCGCGCCTTCCCGAGCTCGGTCACCGCTGCGGCCAGCTCGTCGGTGCGCTCGGCCACGCGGCGGGCGAGGTCGGCGTTCCGCTGGCGCAGCGCGCGGTCCCTGAGCAGGAGCCCCCAGCGCACGAGGAGCCCGAGCCCGAGGGCCCAGGCGAGAAGGGCCCACCAGGTGCGATACCAGGGAGGCAACACCCGGAAGCCGATTGCGGTCTCTCCCGACGCGCCGGAGCCGGACGCGGTGTCTTCGGCTCTCACGCGGAACACGTAGCGGCCCTCCGCGAGGTTCGTGTATTCGCGCACGGGCTCCTCGGTGGGCAGCGACCAGGTGTCGTCGGCCCCCTCGAGGCGATACCGATATCGGATTCCGGCACGGGGCTCGAACCGCGCGGTCGCGCATTCGAAACGCATGCGTGAGGCGGCCCCGGCCGCGAGCGGCCGCTCGAGCGCCGCGATCCGGCCGTCGCCGCCGTAGAGCACGCGCCCGTTCGCCTCGACCCGCCGGATGAGCGGCACGGGGGCCTCCCGCTCGGGCGGCTCCCCGCTGCCGTCGTAGCGGAAAAGGCCCTCCTCGTTGCCGAACCACATCTCGCCGTCGGGCGTCGCGACGAGCATCTGCACGTCCCGCCCGGGCGCGTCGCGAAGGAGACGGTCGTCCAGCCGGTACGTGCCGTCCTCCCGCCTCGTGAGGAGCGAAGGGGGCGCGGTGTTGACCCAGATCTCGCCCGGTCGCCCCTCACCCACCGAGAAGTAGTAGCGCCCGCGCAGCAGCCCGGTGATTCCGTTCTCCGGGACGAGCGTGCTCGAGGTGGGGTCCACGAAGTGGACCCGGCCCTCCGAGCCGATGGCGGAAGCCGCGAGGAGCCGCCCGTCCACGAGGGCCACGTAGCTCTCCTCGGCGCCGCCGAGAGCCGTGACGCGCGGCTTCCCCAGCGGGCCCGGCCGGATCGGAGGCTGGAACGAGATCCGCAGGACCCCGCTGAACACGGTTCCCAGGAAGAGCTCGCCCTCGGAGGTCTCGGCAATGGAGCGCACGAGGGCCTTCACCCCCGGCAGGCGGTCCTCCACCTCGATGCGGGAGCCGCTGCGCTTGAGCACGAGAAGGCCATCGCGATGGCCGACCCAGACGCGCGACGGGTCGTTGCGGGACGCCGTGAGAGCGTACGACCGCAGGCCCTCGGTCCCCGCCACGGGGATGGCTCCTTCGGGGGAGACCTCGAGCACACCGCGGGCCGAGCCCGCGAGAAGCCTGTCGCCGAACACGAGCAGCGTGTACTGCGCCCAGCCGGCCCCCGGAACCGGACGGAACGTCCCGCGACCCGACTCGGCGGGCACCCACACGAAGAGGCCGGCCGAAGAGCCCGCGAACAGCCGTCCCTTGTGCCGCGCCACCCCGAGGACGTTTCCGCGGAGCCCGTTGCGTTCGTCGAACTGGGTGACCCGGGTGCCGAGGTCGAGCCGTGCCAGCCCGCTGCTCCTGAGAATCAGCCAGAGAGCGCCGTCCCGCGCGAGGCGCGCGGAGAAGACGTCCGGATCGGGCAGACCGGAATCGGCGTCGAAGAGCTCGTCGATCGTGAGATCGCTCTTCAGGATCGCGAAACCCGCTCGCCGGGTGGTGAAGAGGAAGCGGCCGTCCGGGAGCGCGAGCCCGAGAGCGACCTCGGAGGCGACGAGCCAGCGTGAGGTCTCCGGCGCGACCGGTGTGCCGCGTCCGCCTTCGAGGAGCAGCAGACCCTGCTGCGGGTCGGCGGCCAGCAGCGTTCCCTCGGGTTTTCCGGACTCCGATCCCGCCCCGCGGGCGACCGGCAGCAGGGCCACGAGCGCACGGCCCGGCAGACGGTCGCCCGGCAGAGGCTCGAGCGTGCCGTGCGTGAGGCGCAGGAGCCCCTCGCGCGTCACGAAGACGACCTGGCCGTTCACGAGGAAGGCCTTCTGGAATGCGTCCCCGGCCGGGGCCGGAAGGACCTTCACGGACGTTCCGGACGCCTCGTCCCAGAGGAACGCGTGGCTCTCCGAAACGAACACGAAACCCTCGGCCGTCGCGAACGTGCCGCGGATCTCGGGCAGCGGCTGAAGGGCCTTCGGCAACCGGTCGAGGAGCGACACGTAGCGGAGCGTGTGGGTTTCGTCGGGGGCCAGATAGCCCAGCTCGCCGAACGCTCCCACCGCGACGCGCCCGCTCGCGGAGACCGCGAGGCTGTAGACGGCCGAGCCGTTCGGGGTGGGAATCTGCCGCCACTTCACCCCGTCGAACTCGAGGACCCCCGAGAGGTTCGCGACGTACACGACGCCGCGCGGGTCCTCGACGCTCTCCCAGGACTGCACGGGCGCCCCGGTGTCCGCGGGGCCGAAGACGCGGATGATGCGGGTGCCCTTCTCGGCCGCGGAGGCCATCGCCGTCCCGCACACGAGCAGCGCGGCCGCGAGGGCCGCCCACAGGAGGCCGGGAATCCCGGAGGGATTCCTTGGCGGTCCTTCCGGACCGCAGGGGAACGCGCGAGGACGGTCGATCGCGTGGAGCACGGGTCCGCCGCAGTTTAGGTCCGTAATATGTGCTCATGCGTCTCCGGGTCGCGGCCCTGGTTCTTGCTCTCGGGCTTTCGAGGGGCGCCCGGGCCCTGGATCCCGAGCGCCCTCTCGCGCAGTACGGGCAGGACGTCTGGCAAACGGAGCAGGGCCTGCCGCAGGACCGCGTGAACGCGCTCCACACCTCGCGGGACGGATACCTGTGGCTGGGAACGATGTCGGGCCTCGCGCGGTTCGACGGCGTGCGCTTCGTGCGGTTCGACCGCATCTCGCTGCCCGGCCTCACCGACAACCGCATCCGCGCGATCGCCGAGACGGGCACGGGAACTCTGTGGGTCGCCGCCGAGAAGGGCGTGACCCGCATCGAGGGCGGCGTGGCGACGCCGTTCGGCAGGGCGCAGGGCCTCTCCGACGACGTCGTGTGGGCGCTTCTCCCCGAGCCCGACGGGGCTGTGTGGGTGGGCACCGAGTCGGGCCTCGACCGCATCGCGAAGGACGGCACCGTGAAATCGCTCGGCACGCGCGACGGGCTCTCGAGCGTCCGCATCCTGGCGCTGGGGCGCGGGCGGGACGGCAGCCTCCTCGTGGGCACGAACGGCGGCGGCCTGAACGTTCTCCGGAACGGAGCCGTGACGGTGTACGGCGTGCGCGACGGCCTTCCCTCCGAGCAGATCTCGGCCGTGCTCGAGGACCGCGGCGGAACGCTCTGGGCCGGCACGTACGACGGGAGGTTCGCCCGCTGGGACGGCACGCGCTTCGTGCCCGTGCCGCTCCCGCTCTCGGGGTTCCGCATCGCCGCGCTCCTCGAGGATCGCGACGGAAGCCTCTGGGTGGGCGGGCCGGGCCTCACGAGAATCAGCGGGAATCGCGTCGAGACCCTCACCGAAGCGCAGGGCCTCTCGAGCAACCAGGTCCTCGCGCTGGCCGAGGACGCCGAGGGCAGCCTCTTCGTCGGCACGCACGGCGGCGGCCTCAACCGCCTGCGCGACGGGAAGTTCTCGGGCGTCTCGAAGAAGGACGGCCTCGCGCATCCCTTCGTGAAATCGATATCGGGTACGGCGGACCGCGTGTACGTGGGGACGTACGGTGGCGGGCTCGACGAGCTTTCCGCCGCGACGGGCCAGGTCCTCTCGAATCTCTCGACGAAGCAGGGCCTCGCCGCGGACCTCGTTCGCACGATCCTCCCCGCGAAGGACGGCTCCCTCTGGATCGGCACCACGAACGGCCTCTCCCGGCGGCTCGCGGACGGAAAGCTCGTGACCTACGGAGCCGCCGACGGGCTTCTCTCGCCCTCGATCAACGCGCTCCTCGAGGACCGCGCCGGCCGCGTGTGGGCCACGACCGGAGGCGGGCTCCACCGCTTCGAGAACGGGCGCTTCGTGTCGCTCACGGGCCGGGACGGCCTGCCGAGCGATCAGCTCGGGCCCGTTTTCGAGGATCGGCAGGGCGCGATCTGGGTGGGCTCATACGGGGCGGGCCTCGCGCGCATCGCGGGCGGAGCCATCACGGTCTTCGCCGAGAAGGAAGGGCTCCGCGGGCTCACCGTCCTCTCGATCCACGAGGACGAGGCGGACGAAGCCCTCTGGTTCGGCACGTCCGACGGCGGCCTGCACCGGCTGAAGGACGGCAAGGTCGCGGCGGTCACCTCGCGCGAGGGGCTCCACGACGATGGCGTCTTCCAGATCCTCGAAGCGGGCGGCAGCTTCTGGCTCTCGAGCAACGGTGGTGTTTTCCGCATCGCCAGGGACGACCTCGAGGCCGTTCTGTCGGGCAAGAGGCCTCGGCTCACGAAGACCTCGGTCTTCGGCGCGGCCGACGGCATGCCGAGCCGGCAGTGCAGCGGCGGCTCGGTGCCCAACGCGTGGAAGGGGCCCGACGGGAGGCTCTGGTTCGCGACCACGAAGGGCGTCGCCGTGATCGACCCCGCGCGCATCCCTCAGAACACGACGCCGCCCCCGGTCGTCATCGAGGAGGCGATCGCCGCGGGGCGCGTGTTCCCGCGGGGCGTGCCCGTCGACGTGCCGCCGGGCGACGGCCGGCTCGAGATCCGCTATGCCGCGCTCTCGTTCCTGGGCACCGACCGCGTGCTCTTCCGCTACCGGCTCGAAGGCTTCGAGGAGGCCACGACCGAAGCCGGCACGCGGCGCACGGCCTACTACACGAACGTGCCGCCGGGCCGCTACACGTTCCGGGTCTCGGCCTGCAACTCCGACGGCGTGTGGAACGAAACGGGCGCGACGCTCGGCGTCGTGCTCGCGCCGCGCCTGTACCAGCGCCGCGGGTTCCTCGTCGCGCTCGTCGCGCTCGCCGTGGCGGGAGCCTTCCTCGTCCACCGCATGCGGGTTTCGCAGCTCGTGGCGCGGGGCCGGGAGCTGGACGCCAAGGTCGTGGAGAAGACGCAGGGGCTCGTGGTGGAAAAGGAGCGGGCCGAGGCCGCGCGGCGGGAGTCCGACGCGCTTCGCGCCGAGGCCGAGGCGCGCCGCGAGGAGCTCGCGAGGAAGAACCGGGAGCTCCACCGCGCGAACCTGTCGCTGGAACGCGCGAACCAGAAGCTCCGGGAGCTGTCGTATCTCGACGAGCCGACCGGCCTCGCGAACCTCCGGCACTTCGAGGAATCGCTCGAGGAGGAGTGGCGGCGCGGCCTGCGGTCGGGAACCGCGCTCGGCCTCCTCGTGCTTTCGCTCCCCGGCCTTCCGGCGCTCGTCG
>JAEUQS010000104.1 GCA_016789625.1 Acidobacteriota bacterium
GCTCTGGGCCGGCACCTTCAGCGGGCTCGCGCGCCTCCGCTTCGGCGGCTTCACGGGCTTCGGCACCGAGCACGGTCTGCCGAATCCCGTGGCGCTCTCGCTCCTCGAGACGCGCCGCCCGGACGGTGGCAGCGTGATCTGGGCCGGCACGCAGGGTGGCCATCTCGTGTCGCTCGAGGACGGCGCGTTCCGGGTGGATCCACGCTCCTTCGCGCCGCATTCCGTCACGGCGCTGGCCGAGGGCCCGGACGGAGCGTTCCTCGTGGGGACCCGCGGCGGCGGGATCCACGTGCGCGAGCACGGTGCGTGGACGGTGCTCGGCGTGCCGGAGGGCCTGCCGGAGGCCGGCATCCTGCGGCTCCTGCCGTCGACGCGGGAGCCCGGCGTCGTCTGGGTGGGCACGCGCGGGGGGCTTGCCCGCCTGGTGAGGAAGGCGGGCCGGTTCGCCGTGGAGTCGGTGCTCACGACGAAGGACGGCCTGCCCAACAACGGCATCCTCTCCCTCGCGGAAACCAGGGACGCGCTCTGGGCGGGGACGTACGGCGGCGGGGTCGCGAAGGTCACCCCCGCCGGCGTGACCTTCTGGAACGCGGCGAGCGGCCTTCCCAACGACATCGTCACCGCGCTCCTCGTGACCCGCCGGAACGACGAGGAGACGATCTGGGCGGGAACGCTGGGTGGTGGGCTCGCGTATCGCGGCGCGGCTCGTGATCGGGAGCCCTGGAAGGTGCTCTCGACGCGCACCGCGCCGGCTCTCCCCAACGATTCCATCTACCAGCTCCGGGAGGATCGCGACGGGCGCGTCTACGCGTTCTCGAACAAGGGCGTCGCGCGGCTCGTGGCCGAAACGAACGGTGCGGCGGCGTTCCGCGTGGACACGTTCGGCACGGAGGACGGCCTGCCGTCGAAGGGCTTCGTGCAGGGCTCCTCGCTCGTGGATTCCGCCGGGCGCATCTGGGGCGGCACGGTGCTCGGCATCGCGGTCTTCGACCCGGGCCGGGAGCAGCGCGACGAGGAGCCCAAGCCGCTCTACGTGACGCGCACGACGGTGATGGGGGAGCCCCGCTCGCTGCTCCGCCCCCTCTCGCACGAGGAATCGCACCTGGGCTTCGAGTACGCGCTCCTGTCGTTTTTCCGGGAAGGACAAACCCGATATCGCACGGAGCTCGTGGGTTTCGACGAGGCGCCCACGGCGTTCGTGCCCGAGGCGCGCCGCTCATTCACGAACCTCGCGCCCGGGTCCTACGAGCTTCGCGTGTGGGGGCGCGATCACGCGGGGAACGTGAGCGGCCCGGTGAAGGTCCCGTTCCGCATCCGGCCGGCTCCGTGGAGGACGCCGTGGGCCTACGCGCTGTACGCCCTCGCTCTCCTCGGCGCGATCAGCACCGGGACGCGCTGGCGGCTCCGGGCCCTCCGCAACAAGAACCTGAGGCTCGAGGCCGCCATCGCCGGGCGCACCGAGGAGCTCGCGCACCGCATCGCCGACCTCAAGGCCTCGGAGTCGCGGGCGCGTGAGAGCGAGCGGCGATCGCTCGAGGCGAGCCGGGCCAAGAGCGTGTTCCTCGCGAGCATGAGCCACGAGCTGCGCACCCCGCTGAACGCGATATTGGGTTATGCGGAGATCCTCGAGGAGGAGCTCACCGAGCGCAAGGCCGAAGAGCTCCTGCCCGACGTCTCGCGCATCAAGGGCTCCGGCCGTCACCTCCTCGACCTCATCAACACGGTGCTCGACGTCTCGAAGATCGAAGCCGGCAAGCTCGAGCTCTCGGCCGAGCCCGTGGACGTCGCCGCGCTCGTGGGTGAGGTGGCCGCCGTGGTGCGCCCGCTTGCGGAGCGGCGCGGCAACGTGCTCGAGCTCAAGGGCGAGGCCGCCGCCGGCACGATGGTGACGGACCCGGTGCGGCTCAAGCAGGCGCTCCTGAACCTCCTGGGGAACGCGGTGAAGTTCACGGAGAACGGCCGCGTCACTCTTTCGATCCACCGCGACGGCGAAGATTCCCGCGGGCTCGTGACGTTCCAGGTGACCGATACGGGCATCGGGATGTCGGAGGAGCAGCTCGCGAAGGTGTTCGAGCCGTTCACCCAGGCCGATGCCGGCACCACCCGCAAGTACGGCGGCACGGGCCTCGGCCTCACCATCACGCGGCACCTCTCGCGGCTCATGGGCGGCGACGTGACGGCCGCGAGCGCCCCCGGCCGGGGCACGTCGTTCACCCTCGTGCTGCCGGCCACGCTGCCCGGCACGGGCCATTCCGGCCCCCATTCGGTTCTCACGGAGGTTCTCTCCTGATGATCAGGAACCCGCTTTCCATCGAACCCGACATCGCCCGCGCGGCCACGCTGCCCGGAACGTTCTACCGCGACCCGGCCCTGTGGGAGGCCGCCCGGGAGCGGGTCTTCGCGCGCGCCTGGCAGCTCGTGGGGCACGCGTCCGAGGTGAAGACGCCGGGCCAGGTGAAGCCCGTGACGCTTCTGCCCGGGCTCCTCGACGAGCCGATCGTCCTCGTGCGCGACGAAGAGGACTGCCTCCACGCGCTCTCGAACGTGTGCACCCACCGTGGCGCGCTCGTGTGCGAGGGGGAGACGCTCGCGAAGAACCTGCGCTGCCGCTATCACGGCAGGCGGTTCGGCCTCGACGGGCGCTTCCTCTCGATGCCGGAGTTCGACGGCGCGCAGGACTTCCCGCGGCCCGAGGACTCCCTGCCGAAGCTGCCGCTCGAGGAGTGGCGCGGGTTCCTGTTCACCTGCATCGGTCGTCCGGCGATGCCGTTCGCGGAGTGGGCCGGCGAGCTCGAGACGCGCGCGGGCTTCCTGCCCGTGGACTCCGCCGTCTTCGACGCGAGCCGCTCGCGCGACTACGCCGTCGGGGCGCACTGGGCGCTCTACTGCGACAACTACCTCGAAGGCTTCCACATTCCGTACGTGCACCCGGCCCTCACGAGCGCGCTCGACTACGGCGCGTACCGCACGGAGCTGCAGGCGTACTCGTCCACGCAGGTGGGCGTCGCGATTCCGGGGGAGGACGCGTTCGAGCCTCCGGCCGGGCATCCCGATCACGGCGCGCGCATCGGCGGCTTCTACGTGTTCCTGTTTCCCAACACGATGTTCAACGTGTACCCGTGGGGCATCTCGGTGAACGTCGTGAAGCCGGTCGCGCCCGGCCGCACCAAGGTGTCGTTCCTCTCGTACGTGTGGGACGCCGCGCGGCTCGACGTGGGCGCCGGCGCCGCGCTGGACCGCGTGGAGCGGGAGGACGAAGCCGTGGTGGAGAGCGTCTTCAAGGGTGTCTCCTCGCGGCTCTATACGCGAGGGCGCTTCTCGCCGCGGAGGGAAGAGGGCGTCCACCACTTTCACAGGCTCCTCGCCGAAGCGCTCGGGTGACCGATCCCTTCCCTCCGTTCGACCCGCCGCGGCTCTTCGCGGAAACGCGATATCGGGTTCTGGCGGAGGCCGGGCTCGCGGCCGTCGTGAGGGGAGGCTGGGGGGAGCCCTTCGCGGAACGGGACGCAGGGCTCGCCGCGTTCGCGATCTCGACGCAGGGGCTGTCCCCGCTCGCGGCTTTGCTCCCGGCGCTCCCGAGCCCGCTCGGAGAGTTCCTCGCTCTCCAGCGGGAGCGCTCGCTCCTGCGGGGGAGGCGCATCGCGGGCGTCCTCGCCGAGGTCGTCGCCAGGCTCGGGAAGGAAGGCATCGAGGCGGTCGCGCTGAAGGGCGCCGTCCTGGCGTTCACGCGGTACGCGGACCCGGGGGACCGACCCATGGCGGACCTCGATCTGCTGCTCGCGGATCCCGGCCTCATGGAACGCGCGACCGCGGCGATGCGCACGCTGGGCTTCCACGTGCTCCACGACACGGGACGGCACCGCGTCTTCGCGCTCGACGGCGAGCGCGTCGAGAGGCACGCCGAGGAGCATCCCGGAAACCCGCTCCGCATCGAGCTGCACCGGCACTACCGCATCGACGTGCTCGGCGAGCGGCTCGACGTGACGCACGCTCTCCTCACGAACCCGTCGACGTTCCCGGTGAACGGGGTTTCCGTCGCGGCACCTTCGGGCGAGGCCGAGAGAGCGTTGCTGCTGGCGCATGCCGCGGAGGATTTCGCGGCGAAAGGCCTGCGCGGAATCCAGGTGATGGACTTCCTGAGGCTGCGCCCGTTCGCGCTGCCCGAGGGGCTTCGCGGGCCCCGGCTGCTCGCGGCGTCGGCGATCGCGTCGCTGGTTCCGGAGGTCTTCGATCGGACGCTGCCTCCGCCGCCACCGATTCCGCTCCTCCGCCACACGCGCTCGCCGCACGGCTGGACGAAGACGGCGCTCGGACTCTGCGACGGCCGGGCAGCGCAGGCCCGGTTCCTTTTGCGAACGCTCTTCCCGCCACCGGGCGAGCTCCGCGCGAACTCGGGCTCCGGCGCGCTGCCCGTGCTCTACGCGAGGACGCTCTTCGGCCGCGTGCTCAGCGCCTTTGGTAGAGGTCGAGGAGCCGGCTGACGGTCGCCTCGATGCGGTAGCCCTCGGCGGCCTCCCGCATCACCTTCGCCAGGGCATCCCGCTTCGAGAGCGCGCTCACGATCGCGTCTCCGAGGGCGATGGGGTCGGCCGGAGGAACGGTCACAGCGCCCAGCTCGGGCAGGACGCCCACGTGCGTGCCCACGACGGCGAGCCCCGCGGCCGCGGCCTCGAGCGCCGCGACGCAGAACGCCTCGTGGCGCGATGACAGCACGAACGCGTCGGCCTCGGCGAACAGCGGGCGCAGCTCGTCGGACGGGATCTGGCCCAGGAACGTGACGTCGAGGCCGAGCTCGCGCGCGAGGCTCTGGATGCGGCCCGAGAGCGTGTCGACGCCGGCGATCGTGAGCGCGAGGTCCGGAAGCCGCGTCCTTGCGTGCGCGACCGCGTGGAGGAGCGTCGTCTGGTCCTTCACGAGGTTGAGGCTCGCGGCGTGGAGCAGCCGTCGCGGCCGGTCCACGTTGCGGGGCGGAAGGAAGGCTTCGGGCGGAACGCCCCACGGGAGGATCTCGGTCTGATAGCCGCGCGCCTCGGCGACCGCGGCCAGCGCGCGGCTCGGAGCCGTGACGATCGCGGCGCGCGTGAGCGCGAGGGCGACCTTCGCGCGTTCGCGCGGCACGAGGTCGCAGCCGTAGCCGATGTCGGCGAGGCCCGTCAGCTCGCCGCCCATGAGCGAGACCATGAGCCTCGTCCGAGGCGCAGCGGCCACGGCGAGCGCGCCGCACGGGCTGGCCCAGAACGCGTGGAGCACGTCGAACGGGCCGTACGCGGCGAGGGATCGTCGTAACCAGGAGGCCTGCCGTAGGAACCCGCCGCCGGGGATCGGGCTCGTGACCTCGCCCATGTTGTGCACGTCCGCGCCGAGGAGGCGATACGAGCGCGGTCGCGGTTCCTGGGACAACGTGAAGACGTGCACCTCGTGGTCCGCCGCGAGTCGCTCGAGCGTCCACAGGAGCACGGGAATCACGCGGTCGCGCCCGCTCTCGTCGACGCCGCCGGGGACGACCCACGCGATCCTCACCGGGCCCTTCTCCGGCGGATCGCTTCGTCGTAGATCGCGAGAGTGCGGTCCACGACGCTCGGCCACGAGAGCGCTCGTGCCGCGTGAGCGGCGATGCGCGCGCGCCCGTCCGCGGACGTCTTGACGGCGCGTGCGAGGGCCTCAGCGGCGGCGTCCGCGTCGCCGGGCGGAAAGAGGTGCGCGAAGCCGCCGGTGAGCGTCTGGTGCGGCTCCACGTCCGTCGCGACGGACGGTGTGCCGCAGGCGAGAGCCTCCACGAGCGCGTAGTTGCAGCCTTCCTTGGGGCTCGTCGAGAGAAAGGCATCCGCCGAGGAGAAGAGCCCGGGCAGGTCTTCGTGCGGCACACGTCCGCGCTTCGTGACGGCAGCCGCGAGGCCGAGCCGTTCGATGGCCGCGTTCACCTCGGCCTCGTGAGGCGCCTCGCCGTAGACGAGCGTGAGGTGGGCATTCGGCGCGCTCTCTCGATAGCGCCTGAAGGCCTCGAGCGCGGTGAGAGGGTCTTTCCGAAGGTGGAGGCGGGCCACCCACAGGATGGCCGGAGAGCCCGCCAGGAGCGATGGTCGGGGCGAAACGGGCGTGAAGTCCGTCCCGGTCTCGGGCACGGCGTGGACGGGGGTAAGGCGCGAAAGCTGTCCGGCCGCGAGGAACTCCGCGGACTGCGCGGTCGCGGTGAAGAGGGCCGCGTCGGGCCGGGTCGGAAGGAGCCGGGCGGCAAGACCGCGCAGACCCGAGGGGGGCGGCTCGCCGTGGTGCTGAACGACGAGCGCGGTCGGCGAGGGGAGCACGGATCGCATCGCGACGAGCTGTGTAGGGAAGAGGAGACCGTGTGCGTGGACGACGTCGGGCGCGAGAGAACGCGCGAGGCGCAGGAGCTTGGGCGAGAGGACCGTGAGGCCGGGCAGCGGGGCGTCCGTGTCGCTTCGAAGATGAACGCTCACGGGCCCATCGAGCGAGCCGTCCTCGTCCCGCGAGGCGCGAGCGAGGACGTGAACCTCGTGTCCGCCGAGCGCCAGGTGCTTCACGAGGCCTGTGAGCGTCGCGAACGATGAGAGGCGGGCGACGGAATCCACGCAGGCGAGAGACACGTGAGCCACCTTCATCGCGGGCTCAGGGACCAACGAACCGAGCGACCGCGGAACGAAAGAGCCCGACGACCGACGAGGGGCGATTCCCAGCGTGCCACTCCGCCGAGGCGACGGCCTTCCAGTGCGCCGCGGCGTTCGCGCGAAGGAGCTCCTTCCCTCGTCCTTTCGGAGG
>JAEUQS010000187.1 GCA_016789625.1 Acidobacteriota bacterium
GCTGGTCGCGGCGATGGGTGCCGGGGTGGGCTGGGCTTCGGGCGGTTTGGTTCCGCTTCCCCGGGTGAGGAAGAAGCCGACGGCGCCGAGCGCCACGACGCCGACCCCGATTCCCACGTAGAGCCCCATCCGGCTCTTGGGCTCTTCGCGGCCCATCGAGAGGGCGGGCTGCGAAACCTCGGTCACTGCGGGAACGACGGGCTCGGGCGCAGGCGCGGGCGCGGCCTTGGGTTTCTCCTTCTTGGAGATGACGAGCCCCTTGCCCTTCTTCTTCTCCTCGACGAGCGGTCCGCCCGTGTCGGCCATGGCGAAGGCGGCGTCGATCTGCTCGTCGGAAACGGCCGGCTGCGACTCGAGGAGCCGGTGCATGTAGATCGCGAGATCGGCCGGCCCCGGGGTGGGCTGGTACGAATAGAGGATCGAGTTGATGTCCTTCTCGAACTCGTTCGCGTTCTGGTAGCGGTCCTGCGGGTTCTTGGCGAGCGCCTTCAGGACGACCTGGTCGACCTTCTTGGGCAGCTCGTAGTTCTTCGTGGAGGGCGCGACGACCTTGGCGTCGCGCACCTGCTCGAGAATGGTGAGATCGGTGTCGCCGGTGAAGAGACGCTCCCCGGTGAGCATCTCGAAGAGCACGATGCCCAGCGAAAAGATGTCGGTCCGCCGGTCGATCTTCTTGCCCCACGCCTGCTCGGGCGACATGTACTGGAGCTTGCCCTTGAGCGCGCCGGTCTGGGTTTGCGAGACCTTCGTGGCCGCCTTGGCGATCCCGAAGTCGCAGAGCTTGATGTCGCCTTCGAAGCTGATGAGGATGTTCTGGGGCGAGACGTCGCGATGGACGAGGTTGAGCTCCTTGCCGTCCATGCCCACGCGGCGGTGCGCGTACTCGAGCGCGTTGCCGATCTTGGAGGCGATGAAGAGCGCGAGCTCGGGGGGCAGCGGATAGCCCCGCTCCTGCCCCATCTTGAGGATGGAGCGGAGATCCTTGCCTTCCACGTACTCCATGGCGATGTAGTGGTAGGCGTCCACCCGGCCCAGGTCGTAGATGTGGATGATGTTGTTGTGGGTGAGCTGGGCCGCGAGCTTGGCTTCGTCGACGAACATCGTGATGAAGTCGTCGTTGTCGGCCATGTGCGGGAGGATTCGCTTGATCGCGACGATCTTCTCGAAACCTTCCTCACCCTTCATCCGGGCCTTGTAGACCTCCGCCATGCCGCCGGCGGCGATCTTCTCGAGGAGCTGGTAGCGGCCGAACGCGCCGGGACCGGTCGCCATGGGCACCGACGTGGAGGTGTCCCGCCGCTTCTCTTCGCGGCGCGGCGGCTCCGGCGGGCGGAACGTCTCGCGCGGCGGCTCGGGAGCGGGTTTCGGGGCGGGGCGCGGCGCCGGCGGAGCTGGAGGCTCGGCGCGGACGGGCTCGGCCGGACGGGCCAGCTTCTCCGTGGGGGGCGGGGTCTTTTCGCGCGCGGGAGCGGGCGGAGCGGGGGCGGCCACGGGGCGAGGGATGGGTCCCGTGTCCGGCTTTGCGGCCGGTCCCGAGGCGGGGCGTACCTTGAGGCCCGAGAGCGTGTCGGTGAGCATTTTGTCCACCGACGTCGAGACCGCGGCCTTGTTCGCGATGGAGGCGCTGGAGTCCCTCACGGAGCTCGGGGGAGGCGGAATGACCGCGGGGCCACCGGCTCCGGTGAGGTCGAGGCGAACGGTGCGATCGCCGCCGTCCATGGGCTCGGCGGGCCTCGCCGGCGGGGCCGGAGCCACGGGCGCCGGAGGCCTGGGGGCCGGCGCCGGTGCGGGAGGCGCGGGCTTGGGAGGATCGACCTTGGGGATCGACCCCGTCGTTCCGGCGCTCGAGCGGCGGGGAGCGGGAAGGATTCCCGAGAGGGTCTGCTCGAGCTTCTTCTGGATACCGGGATCCGTGCCCTGGTTGACGGAGGCCACCGGGCGGCCCTCGTCTTCCATGCCCGAGAGCACGTCGGAGAAGATGTCGTCGGCCGAGAGCAGGCCGGCGCCGGTCTGCCCATCGGTGGGAAAAGGGTCGTTCGCGGGAGCGCTCCTCCCCCCCAGGGCGGCGCCGATCTCCTCGAGGAACACCTCTTCCGAGAACGGCTTCTCGAGGATGCTCGTGGCGCCGACGCGTTGGGCGTCGGCGCGTTTGTTCTTCCCTTTGTAGCCCGACATCATCAGCAGGATGGGTGGGGTTCCCCCCATTCCCTGCATGCCCTTGATGACGTCCGGCGTGCGCAGCTTGGGCAGGACGGAGGAGACCAGGACGAGGTCCGGCCGTCCGCGTTTGTAGGCCTCGAGCCCCTCTTCGCCGTCTTTGGCGACGACGAGATCGAAGTCTTTCCCGGCCAGATGCCCGCGGATCCGGTCGAGATACCTCGGCTCATACTCGATCAGTAGGATTTTTTTCGCCATATGGAACGGGCCGGGCCCGAGACCCTCCGCTGGCCGGGAACTAATCCAGGTGAACCCTTATTATCTCTTCGGACTCGGGCATGTCAACGGATCTCCCTGCCGAAGAGGGCCTTACGGCTCACGCTCCCGCACCCTCCAGCGGAGAGTACGGCCTTTTCGGCCTCCGGTATCGCGTACATTTTCTGGGCTGCAAGGTGAGTGCGTTCGATTCCCGGGCCCATGCGGCAAGGCTCGAGACGCATGGAGCCGAGCCGGCAGAGGACCTCGTTCCCGACGTCGTTCTCATCCAGACGTGCTCCGTGACGGATCGCGCGGACCGCGACGGGCGGCGCGCCCTCCGGCGGCTTCGCCGGGAGAATCCCCGCGCCACGCTCGTCGCGACGGGCTGTCTCGCCCAGCGCGACCCCGAGGGCCTCGCCCGCCTTCCCGACGTCGACCTCGTCCTGGGCCACGGGCTGGGGGCCGAGCTGCCGCGGCTTCTCGCCGAGCGCGCGTCCGGCCTGCTGCCGGGCAAGATCGCCTGGTCCCCCGCCCCCGCCCGCGGCGATTTCCTCGACGTCCCGCTCCCGTTCCTCGTGGCCGAGGGCCGGACCCGCGCCTTCCTCAAGATCCAGGACGGCTGCGAGCGGCGCTGCGCGTTCTGCATCATTCCGTCCCTGCGGGGAATCGAACGGAGCGAGCTCGCGGATCGCGTCGTCGATTCCGTGCTCGCCCTCTCGGAGGCGGGGATCCCCGAGATCGTCCTCACCGGAATCCACCTCGCGAATTTCGGAGGTGGAGTCGAAGGCCCCGCCCGGCGGCAGGGCGGGCTCGTCGGCCTGCTCCGGCGGCTCGAGGACGCGGCACCCCGTGCCCGCGTGAGGCTCTCCTCGCTCGAGCCCATGGAGGCCGGGGAGGAGCTCGTGGATCTCGTCTCCACGTCCCGTGTCGTGGTGCCGCATCTGCACCTGCCCGCCCAGGCGGGCTCCGACTCCGTGCTCCGCAGGATGCGGCGCGGGCTCGTGACGGCCCGGTACCGCGCCCTCGTGCTGCGCGCCGAGCGCGCGAATCCGCGCCTGCACCTCGCGACCGACGTCATCACCGGTTTCCCGGGTGAGACGGCCGCGGAGGCCGCGGAGTCCGAGGCCTTCTTCGCGGATCTCCCGCTCGCGTCGCTGCACGTCTTCCCGTTCTCGTCGCGCTCCGGAACCGACGCGGCGCGCTGGGCCCGGGAGGACGGCGTGCCCGACGCGACGATCACGCGGCGGGCCTCCCGCCTCCGGGCGCTCGCCTGCCGGAAGCTCCGCGACTTCGCGAGAGCCCATCACGGCACGGTTGCGGATTCCGTGGTTCTCAAGGGCGGGCGGGCGCTCACGGACAACTACCTCGACGCGGGCTACGAGGGTGGGGCACCCGCCGGGTCTCGGTTCGACGCGACGCTGAGCGTCGACGGCGACGGGCGGGTCCGGGTCGCCGCCGAACGCCCCGAAGCGCCCTGCTAGACTCTGCGGCTCGCCAAAACGGGGCCAGCCCCGACTCTCCGAGGTGAAAACATGTCCGGCCACAGCAAATGGAGCACCATCAAGCACAAGAAGGGCGCTGCCGACGCGAAGCGTGGGCGCCTCTTCACGAAGATCATCAAGGAGATCACGATGTCCGCCAAAGTCGGCGGCGGCAGCGTGGACTCCAACCCGCGTCTTCGATCGGCGGTCGCGGCCGCGAAGAAGGCCTCGATGCCGGCCGACAACATCGACAAGGCCATCAAGCGCGGGACCGGTGAGCTCGAGGGCGTCACGTACGAGGAGATCACGTACGAGGGCTACGGCCCGGGCGGCGCGGCGATCCTCGTGGACTGCATGACCGACAACAAGAACCGCACGGCCTCCGAGATCCGCCACATCTTCGCGAAGTACGGCGGCAACATGGGCGCCGCGGGCTCCGTGGCATTCCAGTTCTCGAAAAAGGGCTATCTCGCCGTCGAGAAGTCCGCCGCGCAGGAAGACGCGCTCATGGAGCTCGCCCTCGAGGCCGGTGCCGAAGACTTCCGCGCGGAGGATGCCGACGTTTTCGAGATCACGACCGACCTTTCGAGCTTCGAGAGCGTGAAGGCGCAGATCGAGGGCAAGGGCATCGTCCCGCAGACGGCCGAGCTCCAGATGATGCCGTCCTCCACGACCGCCGTGGGCGACAAGGCTCCCGCGCTGCTCAAGCTCCTCGACATGCTCGAGGACAACGACGACGTGCAGAAGGTCTGGTCGAACGGCGACATCGAAGACGAGTACCTCGAGGGCTAGGCGGAACGGAAGCCCGGCCGTATGCGCATCCTCGGCGTGGATCCCGGGAGTCGCGCGGCAGGCTGGGCGCTCGTGGAGTTTCGGCCCGCCCCCTTCTTCCGCGGGGCGGGCGTTCTCCGGCCAGCCACGGACGTTCCGTTCGCCGAACGGCTCAGGGAGCTCCACGAAACCCTTCTCGCGGTGATCTCGAGGGAGAAACCCGATATCGCGGCCGTGGAGCGCGTCTTCTCGGGGGTGAACCCGCAGAGCCTCATCACGCTCGGCGAGGCGCGCGGCGCGATCCTCCTCGCGCTCTCCCTCTCGAACGTCCCGGTGCGGGAGATCACGCCGGCGGAGATCAAGCGCATCGTGACGGGTACCGGAGCCGCGGAGAAGGAGCAGGTCCGGCACATGGTGAAGGCTCTTCTCGGGGCCTCCGCGCCCGCCCGGCTCGCGCTCGACGCCGCCGACGCCACGGCCGCCGCACTCGCGCTCGGGACCCTGACGGCGAGGTCCGGCACCCGCCGCGTCGTGGCGTCCCCGATTCCGCTGACGCCCCGGAGAACGAACGATCCCCTCGTTCGTACCAACGATCCCGTCGTGAAGAGACGCATTTCGGGCTGACCGTGCTATCTTGAGAGGGCAGAAACATGGCATTTCAAGGCTCGCTGAAAGAACTCCCTCTCGCCGACATCGTTCAGCTCGTCGCCGTCTCGGGGAAGACGGGGATGTTCTCGCTCACGCGCGGGGCGGAACGAGGCGTCGTGTACATCCAGAACGGCCAGATCACCCACGCCAAGGTCGGAGACCTCGAGGGTGAAGACGCCATCTACGCGCTCGCGCTCTGGAGCCAGGGCGAGTTCCAGTTCTCGGCCGGCATCGAGAGCGAATCGCGCACGATCACCCGCTCGAACACGAACCTCCTCATGGAGGCCGCCCGCCGGAGCGACGAGTGGAAGATCCTCTCCAAGAAGATCCCCACCACCGACTCCGTGCCCCTGCTCGTGTGCCGCGACGGGATGTCCGAGCCCGTCACGTTCACGCCTCAGGAGTGGCTCGTCGTGACGAAGGCCGATGGCGTGCGCTCGATCGACGAGATCGCCAAGGGCGCCCGGATGTCGGCCTTCGACGTCGCCAAGACGCTCTACGGCCTCGTCACGCAGGACCTCGTCGAGATCCAGCGGGCGCGCCCCGCGGGAATGAAGCAGGCGGGCTCGAGCCCGTCCATCCCGGCGCTCACCGCGGCCAACCAGTCGATCCCGACGGTCTCGACCCACAGCGGCGTCTTCAACGCCGTCTCCAAGGGTGACGAGAAGCGCAGCCTCCAGATTCTCTGCACCAAGGTGAAGCAGGAGGCCGAGACCGCCGCCCTGGCTCCCGGGGACCCCAACATCGACCGTCTCTACCGCCTGGCGCTTCAGGAGATCGACCGGGGCCGCGGCCTCGAGGTCGTCCGGGAGCTCATCAAGACGCTCGAGCAGAGCGTGGCCGGGCTCAGGGGACGCGAGGCGGCGCTGGTGTTCCGGGACAAGATGAGCCCGCTGCTGTAACCGGGAACCCCAGTTATGGGTTTCCCTGGCCCTTCCGCTCCGCTCGCTTCGCTCGCCTTTTCCTTTCGCCGAAAACCCAGTTATGGGTTTCCCTGGCCCTTCCGCTCCGCTCGCTTCGCTCGGGCCGAAATTACCGGGAAACCCAGTTATGGGTTTCCCTGGCCCTTCCGCTCCGCTCGCTTCGCTCGCCTTTTTCGGCTGCGGCCTTGCGCGGGGTGGGCGTCAAGGCGTCGAGTTCGTGCCGCGAAACGCCGGAATCCGGGGTCGGATCCAAAAAAAATCTCGCACAAAGCGCTGTGCATTGGACTTGACCCCCGGGACCGCGCTACACTAACGAACCGATCCTGACCTTGGTACATCGGCGAGGCCTCTCGTGTGGACGCGGAACCGCGCCGTAACAAACCAGGGATGGAATAAGGAGATTCGATGCGACGGATTCGGACCGGACTCCTCGCCCTGCCCCTCAGTGTGGCTTTTGCGGCTCCCGTGATGGCGCAGGTGGCACCCAACGTGTCTGGTCAGAGCGGCCTCTTCCAGCTCACCAACGCCGACCTCGTCCCGGCGGGACGCTTCGCACTGGGCTTCACGTTCAACTCGAACGTGCTGGTCGCGCATCCGTCGCTCGCGCACACCGCGAACGTCGACGACCCGATGCGCTACCGGTTCAGCACGCTCGGGCTCTCGGTCGGCTTCGGCATGACCGACTGGCTGGAAGGCAGCGTGAAGATCGGGCAGGGGCAATACAACGCCTCGGAACGGGCCTGGGCCGGCGTCATCGGCGGCCATGACCGGTACGGCCGCGTGAAGCACACCGAGACCGACAAGCTCCGGATCGGTCTCAAGGCGCTCATCAACTCCGACGACCCGGTCAAGATCGCACTCTTCGGTGCCTATTACGCCCCCCTCCAGTCGAAGAACGACCTCGCCGCCCTCACCTCGAACCGGGCGGACTGGGAGTTCGGCGCCTCGGCGAACTACGGCATCTTCACGACCCAGGTCTCGTACCTCACCGTCGGCGACTACCGGACCCCGACGCCGTTCTACGGCACGATCGACCCGGGTTTCGACATTCCGAACCAGCTCACGTGGGGCTTCGGAGTGAACATCCCGATCGTTCCCAGCAAGCTGGCCGGCATCGCCGAGCTCAACCGGATCCACTTCGACGGCGGTGACACCCGCGCGATCGACTACTCGGAGTTCGCTCTCGGCGCGCGCTTCGGCATCGGTGGCTCGGGCCTCTCGGCCACCGCAGCCCTGCGCACGAACATCGACTCCTGGATCAAGTACCAGAGCAACATCGGCGGCATGGTCCAGATCGGCTACGTTCCCAAGCAGCGGGCCGACGGTCCGGTGCAGAAGCTCCAGCGCGCCCAGACGGATCCCGAGCCGGCTCCGGCCCCGGCGCCCACGGCCCCCGCGACCGAGCCCGCCCAGCCGATGAGCGCGCCCATCTCCGAGCCTCCGCCGGTCAAGACCGAGACGAGCACGACCGACGAGATCCTCTTCGACGGCGCCAAGAGCCGTCTCACCAACATCGCCAAGGCCATCCTCGACGGCGTCGCGCTGCGGCTCAAGAACAACCTCTCCGCCACGTGCACCGTCGTGGGCTACACCGATCCCAAGGAAAAGGGCGGCGAGCACGCGGCTCTCGCGAAGGCCCGCGCCGAGTCCACCAAGGACTACCTGGTGAAGCGGCACGGAATCGATGCCTCGCGCATCAAGACCGAAGT
>JAEUQS010000191.1 GCA_016789625.1 Acidobacteriota bacterium
CGATGCTGGTCGCGCGTCTCCTCGCACGTCACGTGGACGCGCCCCTCGGTGTCGGCCTTCTTCCCCGCGAGGGCGAGGAGCCGTGCGCGCGCGTCCGCGGAAAGATCGGGCACCAGCGCGACGTCGAGCACGAGCTCGATCTTCGAGGCCACCTTGTTCACGTTCTGCCCGCCGGGCCCCGACGAGCGCACGGCGCGCACCTCGAGGGAGCCCGCCGGAAGCGTCACGACGTCGTTCACGCGGATCGCATCGGCCATGGGGGAACGATAACGCCTGGAATACGGAGTCCGGGGCGGGCATTCTCCTGCGAGCATGCACGCCGCCGCCCTCCTCCTCGCCACGGTGCTCTCGGCGGAGGAGGGGAACCGCCTCGTCCTCGCTCTCTTCGAGAAGGACGCCCGGGTGCGCAAGGAGGCGCGAGAGGCGCTCGTGAAAGCGGACGATCCGTCCCTCGCGCCGGCCCTCGTGGAATGCGTCTTCTTTGCGGGAGAGGGGGGCGAAGACGCCGCTCTGGTCCTCGAGTCCCTGCTGAAGAAGAAGGGCCCGAGGTCGTACAAGTTCTGGCTCGAGGCTCTGGCCCAGCGGACCGACCTCGTCGCCAAGCCCGGGTACGCGGCTTTCAAAGGCGCGCAGTACGCCCGGATCGACCCCCGGTTCGCCGACTGGCTGAAAGAGGGCGTCCCGTGGACGATCCGTCTCGAGGAGGTCGTCTTCGGCGGGGTCCGCAAGGACGGCATCCCGGCGCTCCGGAACCCGAAACGCGTGGCGGCGACGGACCGCGCCGCGTCCGGCTTCACGGAAAACGAGAAGGTGTTCGGTGTCGTCGTGAACGGCGTGGCTCGGGCCTACCCGCTGCGTTTCCTGGACTGGCACGAGATGGTCAACGACGTCGTCGGGGGCCGGACCGTCACGCTGTCCTACTGCACGCTTTGCGGCTCGGGGATCCTCTTCGACACCACCCCCGCCGAGGGGGAGACGTACACGTTCGGCTCCTCGGGACTCCTCTACCGATCGAACAAGCTCATGTACGACCACCAGACGAACTCCCTGTGGAGCAACCTCACGGGAGAGCCCGTGGCCGGACCTCTGGCCGGAAAGGGCAAACGTCTGGCGGTGCTGCCGCTCGTCGTCTCGACGTGGGGTGAGTGGAAGAGCCGCCACCCGGCCACGGAGGTCCTCTCGTTCGACACGGGCCACCGCCGCGACTACGCGCCCGGCGCGGCCTACGGAAGCTATCAGTCCAACCAGAGCCTCATGTTTCCGGTGCCCGCGCCCCCGCCTCCGGGCTACGCCCCAAAGGGACTCGTGGTGTCGGCGACCGCCGGCGGCCAGCGGAAGGGCTACCGTCTCGACGACCTCGTGCGGCAGCGGGTCCTCAACGACCAGATCGGTCGGGTGCCGGTCGTCCTCGTCACGTCGGCCGTGGACGATGCCGTTCGGGTCTACGGCCGGGGCTCCGCTCCGCTCGCCGCCAAAGAAGGCGGGACGCTCGTGGAGGAAGGCAGCGGAACGATCTTCCGCGTCGCGGAGGAGGGTCTCTTCGCCGAAGGGGAAACGCAGCCGCGGCATCCCCGCCTTCCCTCGCACCTTCTCTACTGGTTCGCGTGGCACGCCCACTTCGGCGATTCGCCTCTCTACCGCGCGACTCCGCGATAATCGAGCCCGTGGCCAGCGCCGTCCGCCTCGTGTACTCGTCCGATCGCAGCCGGGTCTGCATCAAGTGCGGATGGCCCGTGGACGAGAAGGCCGGCTGCAAGTGCTCGACGAGCCAGCCCGAGGCCGTGCCTCAAAACCCTCGCGGCATCACGGCCAAGCTCCGCGTCGAGAGCAAGGGCCGGGGCGGCAAGAGCGTCACGGTGATCGACGGCCTGCCGCGAAATCCCGAGTTCCTCGCCGGCCTCGCGGCCGACCTCAAGAAGGCCTGCGGCACGGGTGGCACGTTCGGGGAGACCTCGGTCGAGCTCCAGGGGGATCGCCGGGAGCGGCTCCGCGAGATCCTCGCGGCGAAAGGCTACGTGGTGAAGGGTTGAGAAACTGGTCCCTCCTGGCCGGCCGGGTGCTCCTCGGTATCGGGCTCCTGACGTTCCTCGGCGGCCTCACCGCCGTCCTCGTGCTGCTGTTCGGCAAGTACGAAGGCGGCAACGCCTGGCCCGACTACACGCTCACGTCGCGTGGCAAGAAGTCCGTCGCCGACAGCTACAACGTGCGGATGACGATGAAGAAGTACCGCGGCAGCCTCGTCCATCTCGTGACGTTCCGGTTCAAGGATGAAACGGGCAACTATCGTACGGCCACGTGCACGACGAACGACTACGCGCTCGTCTACCGGATGGGCTCGGGCGCCAAGCTCCCGGTGATCTACGACCCGAAGGTCTTCCGCAGGGCCCGGGTCGAAGGGACCTGGCTCTACGCGAAGACTCCCCTCGTGCTGCCCACGGCCCTGACCGCGGCAGCGGGCCTCCTGCTCGCGATCGTGGGCGCCATCGTCGCGTGGCGCGCGAAGCCCCGCCCCGCCAAAGCGGCTGAGGGCGGCGGCGCAGGAGCCATGCCCAGCCCCGGATAAGCCGGCGATCGCCCCGCCGGGGGTGTCTGAGGGGGGCGGCGCAGGAGCCATGCCCAGCCCCGGATAAGCCAGCGATCGCCCCGCCGGGGGTGTCTGAGGGGGGCGGCGCAGGAGCCCCCCTCAGGACCTTCAGAACCCCTCGGCGATCCAAATGTTGCCGGCCGTCTCGGCGAGCTCGTAGACGATGGC
>JAEUQS010000248.1 GCA_016789625.1 Acidobacteriota bacterium
GCTCCCTACTACGCGCACTTCACGTCGCCCATCCGCCGCTATCCCGACCTGCTGGTGCACCGCGCGCTGGTGGAGTGGATCGCGACGCGCCGTCCGCCCAAGGCTCCGGAAGCCGCGGGCCGCACGGAGTGGTTCGCGACGACGGCCGGCCCTCACTGCTCGGAGCGCGAGCGCCGGGCCGAGAGCGCCGAGCGCGAAGCGAGGAGCTGGAAGAAGTTCGTGTTCCTCTCCAAGCGCGTGGGCGAGGAGTTCGAGGCCTACGTTTCCGGCGTGACGGCCTTCGGTCTCTTCGTGGTTCTCTCGGACATCTATGTGGAAGGCCTCGTGCCGATGGACGCGCTCGAGGACGACTTCTACCGCTACGAAGACGGCGAGCACCGGCTGGTGGGCACGTCCACGGGCCGCGTCTTCCGCCTGGGCGACGTGCTCCGCGTGAAGCTGATCACGGCCGATTTCGATCGCCGGCAGCTCGCGTTCAAGCCGGTGGGCCACTCGGCGGGGCAGAAGAGCAAGAGCCGCGTGGAGGCGATCGCGCGGAACACGGCACGCCGTACGCCCCGCACGCCCGCTCCCCGCACGGGTACACGGAAGGCCGCTCCGAAGAAGGGTCGCAGACGATGAGCTCTCAGAAGACGCTCCAGGGATTCCACGTGGTTCTCGTGGGGCGCCCGAACGTGGGGAAGTCCGCGCTGTTCAACCGCCTCGCCAACTCGCGGCGCGCGCTGGTGCACGACCGCCCCGGCATGACGCGCGACTCCCTGGCCGTGGACACCACGACCGGCAGCGGCCGGCCCTACACGCTGGTGGACACGGGCGGCCTGGACCTCGACGCCACGGAAGGCTTCGCCGCCTGGACGAGCGAGCGCTCGATGGCGGCGATTGCCGATGCCGATCTGCTCCTCTTCGTTCTCGACGGCGTGGACGGCCTGTTGCCCGAGGACCAGCGCATCGGCGCGAAGCTGCACGCGCTGGGGAAGCCGGTGGCCGCGGTGTGGAACAAGGCCGACACCCGGCGCGCGCAGGAGAGCGTGGCCGAGGCCCACATGCTGGGCTTCGACGACGTGATCGACGTCTCCGCGCTCCACGCCATCGGGATCACCGAGCTGGACGAAGTGATCGAGAGGCACGTGCCGCAGAACCTGGATCCCGAAACGCGCGAGGAGCCTCTGGCGATCGCGATCATCGGCCGCCCGAACGTGGGGAAGTCCACGCTCGTGAACGCGCTGCTCGGCAAGGAGCGCGTGATGACGTCGCCCATCGCCGGCACGACGCGCGATTCGATCGACGTGCCGTTCGAGGTGGATGGCCGCAAGTACCTGCTGGTGGACACGGCGGGCATTCGCCGCAAGGGGAAGACGACCGATCCCGCCGAGATCCTCTCGGTGATCTCCGCGCGCAAGACGCTGGAGCGCGCCAAGATCGCGATCCTGGTGTTCGACGCGGGCGAGGGCATCACGTCGCAGGACGCGCACATCGCGGGCTACGCGGAAGAGTCGGGCTGCGGCATGCTGCTGGTCGCGAACAAGTGGGACCTCCTGGGCGGCGACCTGGAGCGCGAAACGAACCTCACGCTGGAAGTTCGGCGCCGGTTCGCGTGGGTGAAGGCCTCGCCGTACCTGCCGATGACGGCGATCAAGGGGCGCGGCGTGAAGCGGCTGATGACCGAGGCCGACGCGATCGCGAAGCGCTACCTCACGCGCTTCTCCACGGGCGAGCTGAACCGGCTTCTCCAGAAGGCGTTCCAGGAGCAGACCCCGCGCGACCGCAAGGGCCACGACATGAAGATCCGGTATGCGGTGCAGGTGGCCTCGGGCCCGCCGCTGATCCGTCTCTTTGCCGATCGCACGGAGCCGCTGCATTTTTCGTTCGAGAGGTTCATCGAGAACCGCATCCGCGAGCGCTGGCCGATGGACGGCGTGCCGATCCGCTTCGTGGTGAAGGCCGACGCCTCGCGGCGCACGGGCACGGTCGCGGCGCGTCCGCCGCAGCGGAATGCGAAGAGCGGGGAGCCCATTCCCGAGTCACCGAAGGAAGCGGATCGTTCCGCGGCGGCGCGCGCGGCGGCCCAGAAGGCGAAGGGGAGGCCCGGAGCCGCCCCGGCCAAGACGCACAAACCGCGCGGGCGTGCCGGACGGCCGCGCCCGGGAGGCGGGCGGCCCGCGAGGAAAGGTACACTCAGAAAAGGTTGAGGTACCCGCAACGATGAGCCAGGAGGCCCGCTACAAGCTCGGTGAGGTGTGCCGCCTCGCCGACGTGCAGCCCTACGTTCTGCGCTATTGGGAAAGCGAGTTCCCCGTTCTCGCGCCCGACCGTAACGTTCCCGGCCCGAGAAGCTACTCCACG
>JAEUQS010000294.1 GCA_016789625.1 Acidobacteriota bacterium
ACCTTCGTGAGCTGGCGCGAAGACACGGGTGAGGCACTTCGTATGTACGTGCAGATCACGCTCGCGAGCACCTCTCTCGAGCGTGCGTCCAGCAGCCGGAGCTCCTGGCCCATCTCTTCGACGTCCTCCTCCACCGGAGCCCTTACGGGGCGCCGCAAGCGGCATCCGACATGGCTCCGTTGCGCATCGGCATGATAGCAAACGACTTCCGGCATTCCGGCACCGCCATCCTCGGCCGGGGCCGGCTCGGACGGGCGCTCGCCCGCGCCCTCGGCGCGGCGGGCGTTCCCGCGCGTCTCCTTCCGGGCACGACCGCCCTCGCCGGGCTGCCCGAGCCGCTCGTGATCCTCGCGATCCCCGACGACGCTCTGGCCGCGCGGGTGGAGGCTCTGGCCGGCGGGCCGGAGGCGGAAGCCAGGACGGTCTTCCACACGGGCGGTCTCAGGGGAGCCGAGGCGCTCCAGGGGCTGGCCTCCCTCGGACACCACGTCGGAGCGTTCCATCCGCTGCAGTCCTTCCCGAAAGGGGACGAGCCCCCCGAGACCTTTCGGGGCATCTCGATCGCCCTCGACGGGGACCTCGAGGCTCTGGAGGCCGGGCGACGGCTCGCCGTCCTGCTCGGCGCCGTCCCCATCGAGGTGCCCTCCGCGCTGAGACCGCTCTATCACCTCGGGGCCTCGCTCACGGCGAACGGTCTCGTCGGCCTCGTGGGCGCGGGCCGGGACGCCCTCGTGGCCGCCGGCTTCACGGACGCCGGGGCCCGAGAGGCCTTGGCGCCGCTCCTCCGGCGCAGCCTGGAGAACGCGTTGGCGCGCGGCCCCGAGCTCGCGCTCTCGGGCCCCGTGTCCCGCGGCGACGAAGGAACCCTCGAGGTCCACCGCCGTGCGCTGGAAGCCTGGGACCCCTCCCGAAAAGCGCTGTACGAAGCCCTCGTCGACGAGCAGAGACGGCTGTCGACGAAGAGACGCAGCTCTTGAAGAGCCTCATCGCCGGTCTCCGGTGCTAAGATCCCCCTTCTAAATATCGCGGACGAAGGGGTCGATGGTCTTCTTCAACTACGCCACGATGCAAATGGCCGCGAAGATCGTTTATTACGGTCCCGGCCTGTGCGGCAAGACGACGAACCTCCACGTCATCTACGGCCGCACCGACCCGCGCTCGCGGGGAGAGATGGTTTCGCTCGAGACCGAGACGGATCGAACTCTCTTCTTCGACCTCCTGCCGCTCGACGTCGGGGTGATCGGCGGCTTCAAGACCCGCCTGCAGCTCTACACCGTGCCGGGGCAGGTCTTCTACAACACGACCCGCAAGCTCGTCCTCAAGGGCGTCGACGGCATCGTCTTCGTCGCCGACTCTCAGCGGCCCATGCTCGAGCCCAACAAGGAAAGCCTCAAGAACCTGCGGGAGAACCTCGCCGAGATCGGGCTGACGCTCGAGGAGGTTCCTCGGGTCTACCAGTACAACAAGCGCGACCTCGCGAACATCGCCTCGGTCGACGAGCTGAACGACGCCATCAACCCGGACCGCTCGGTCGAGTGGTACGAGTCCTCGGCGATGAACGGAACGGGCGTCTTCGAGACGCTCAAGGCGATCTCGAAGCTCACCCTCAAGACGCTGCGCACCAAGATGACGAGCGATGCGAAGCGGCCCTCGGTGATGATCGCGCCCGGCGGCTCGGGCACGTCCGGGGCCGTTCCCAAGGCCCAGCCGGCTGTGTCAGCGTCGTCGGCTCCGGCCGCGACGGCGTCGCCGGCGGCTTCCCGCGCCACGCCCCCGCCCGCTCTGCCCCCGCGCGAGCGGACGCAGAGCGGCACCCTCGAGAAGCTCGCCCGTTTCTCGGAGCTCGCGAGGAGCGGCGAGACCCCCGCTCCTCCTCCGGCCGCGACTTCACCGGGGACCTCCCCCGCAGTGCCCGTGCTCCCCCGCCGCGACGACGACGCCGAGGTCAGCTTCGGCGAGACGACTCCAGCCGTGACGAAATCGGTTCCGGCTCTCGATACCTCGATGAAGCACGTGAAGGTGCGATCGAACGTCGACATCCTTTCGGAGCTCGACAAGCTCCGTAAGGTCTCGACGCAGAAGCCCGCGGGCGCTTCGGGGCTGCCCGCCTCGTTCCCGACCTCGGGATCCCTCTCGGTTCCGGGTGGAAAGCCGAAGACGTCACCGGGCATGTCGCTCGACGATCTGCTCACGTCGGGGGCGAACCACAAGAAGGAGCTTTCCAAGTCCGTCGACCTCGGCCTCCCGAGGGAGGCGCTCGTCCGCTCGAAGAACGTCACCGTGGCCCTCAGGTTCGCCGACGAGTCCGGCGCGGGTCCGGAGCGGACGTTCCAGATCGAGCTCTCGGGTCTGCGAGACGTTCAGAAGCTGCTGCTCTCGCTCCGGATCAACGTCCAGGGGGAATGAAAGTCGG
>JAEUQS010000223.1 GCA_016789625.1 Acidobacteriota bacterium
GCGCTCCGGCCGCGCCAGCCACGGCTGCCTCTTCGTCCTCCAGCTCCCGGCGCCTCGGGATGAACACGAAGAGGACGTAGACCACGACGGGGATCGCGTAGCGGAGCACGAGGTCGAAGAAGTAGCGAAGAGCCCCGAGCGTCTCGCGCTTCCAGGGCGCGTAGGCCACGGTGCTCCACTCCCCGAGCTGCGTCGCGTAGATCATCTCGATCGCCACCCGGACATGCACCACGTGGGCGAGGACGAGCGCGAGGACCGCGAGGCCGGAGCGAAAGATCGTGGAACCGCGCGAGAGGCCCGGTGTCGCGAAGACGAGCGCGAGGAGCAGCACGGCGTTACCCGAGATCGCGTCGAGGTTGCGGTAGCCCGGCACGTCGCTCTGGGTGGAGAAATCCGAGCGCTGGATCGCCACGGCGGCCTCCTCGCGCTCCCACGAGAGCATCGTCACCTTGGGGCTCTCGATCGCGCGGATCGCCTTCTCGGTCCCGAACGTGAGCGCCGGCGCCCAGACGCTCCCGAGCACCGCGAACCACAGCGCGAGTGCGGCCGCCGCTCCGAGCGGCAGCCGGCGCAGGAAGCTCCGGAGGTCGGGGGGAAGATCCGAGAGCACGCTTACGCGGCCTGTTCGGCGGCCGCGGGCCTCGGGCGCGCGAAGCGGCTCGCCCACAAGAGGAAGAAGAGCACGCCCGCCAGCACCACGATCGCCTGCCACACCACCGTGTGGGACTGCTCGAAGAGCTCCGGAAAGAAGACCCCGGTGAAGAAGAGCGCCACGATGCGGACCAGGTTCACGAGCTGGATCGCCGCCATGCCCACCAGGAGGCCGAGGAGCTTGGGTTTCCAGGGCGAGGGGAACGCGAGCACGCCGGCCGCGAAGATGAACATCGTCTCGAGCCCGTTGCAGCCGTTCTTGATGTCCACCGCGAACCGCGGGGACCGGATGATCGTGCCCGTCATCGAGGTGTTCTCGCCGAGGGCCGAGCAGACCGCTCCGCCCGCCTTCGCCACGAGGTTCGTGAACGGCTTCACGAAAGCCTCGTCCATGGGCTTCGGCGCGACCGCGACGAAGAAGAGCGTGAGGAAGAGGAGGAACTTGCCCAGGAAGGCGATCTCTCTGCGGGAGCTGCCGGAGCTCGGGGAGCTGGATTTCTGTGGCGCGGCCATCGGCGGGCTGGAGGATAAGCGACTTGCTCCTACACTCCGCTCGTGGCGGACCTCGAATCCCGCGCGTTCCGGCGAAGGCTCACGACGGTGCTCGTCGTGCTGTGCCTCCTCACCGCGGGCTCGGTGCTCCTCTTCGGGCACCTCCTCTTTCGCACGCTCTCGAGGAGCGTCTACGAGAACGCGCTCCTGGACTCGCGCCGCGACGCCGAGCAGCTCGCCCAGGGTCTCACCGAGCGCACGTCGGGCAACCTCTACACGCTGCGCTTCAAGCAGACCGAGATCGAGAACTTCGTGGGGAGCCTCGTGGAGGGCCGGCAGATCCTCACCGAGGTGGCGGTGCTCGACAAGGACAAGAAGGTCGTCTACACGTACAAGGGCGCCGTCACGCAGAACGAGCGGCCCGAGGTGCCCGGGGCCGAGGGCGGCTTCGGCCCGCCGGGCCCGTCGATCCTGCCCAACGAGCGGTCCTCGGGCGGCGAGGTCGCGATCGCCGACCCCTTCAACCTCGAGGTTCCCATCGGGAACTTCGGCGTCCTGCGAGTGGGGCTCTCGCGCAAGGAGCTCTCCGCCCGCGTCGAGAAGCTCCGCAAGGAGCTCTACGTGCGCACGTTCGTGGCGGCCGTCGTCTCGCTCCTCGGCATCGGGGCGGCGTCCTGGGCGGTCCTGCTCCTCGTGAAGCGGAACCGCGCCACCGAGGAAGCCCGCGTCGAGGCCGAGCGGCGCGCCGAGCTGGGCGAGGTGGCGGCCGGGCTCGCCCACGAGATCCGCAATCCCCTGAACGCCATGGGCCTCAACCTCGAGCTCCTCGAGGAGGCCCTCCAGCGCTCGGCGGCCGGGATGCCGGCCGGGCGGGTGAAGGCCGAGGAGCTCGCCCGCGCGGCGCACCACGAGTCGACGCGGCTCGCGAAGCTCCTTTCGGACTTCCTGGCCTATGCGCGCCCTTCGCCGCTCGCGCCCGTGCCCGGGGACCTGAACGATCCGGCCCGCGAGGCCGTCGCGTTCCTCGCGTCCGAGGCCGACAGGCGCCACATCCACCTCGAGCTCAAGGAGCATCCCGGCGGCGCTCCCGCCCTCCTCGACGAGGCCCGCGTGAAGCAGGTGGTGCTGAACCTCATCGCGAACGCGCTCGACGCGGTGGAGTCCGAGGGGGCGACGGCCCGCGAGGTCGTCGTGAGCGTCACCGAGGACGAAGCGGATGCGAGCGCCTGGCGCTTGAGCGTCGAGGATCGCGGACCCGGCATCCCGGAAGAGAAGGCCCGCGAGCTCTTCAAGCTCTTCGTTTCCACGAAGCCCGCAGGGACGGGCCTCGGCCTGCCCATCGCCGAGCGCATCGTGAAGGAGCACGGAGGCGCGCTCACGCTGGAGTCGTCGGCCGGAGAGCCCACGCGCGCCGTCGCGACGTTTCCGAAGCTCAGCCCGGTCTGACGAGCGGAATCGCTTCCCCCGTCAGCTCGCCCCCGCCGCTCTGAAACGTCAGGATGCGGGCCACGAGCGTCTTCACCGGGCCGGGCAGCGTGAGCAGCAGCTCCTCCTTCGGAGAGAGGAAGACCTGCTGGGTGTGGCCGGTGACGAGGAGCGTCCGTTCCGGGAGTTTCCGGATCTCGTAGTCCATCACGAGCATCGCCGTGCGGGGCTCCCGCAGCGTGACGGCCACCTCGAGCCGGTCGTCCAGCCGGGCGGGGCGTTTCAGGTTGAGCCCGAAGCCCGTGATGGGGACCTTGTAGCCGGCCTCGAGGGCTTGCCGGGGGGTGATGCCCGCGGCCGCCGAGAGCGCGTTCCGCACGACCTCGAAGTACTGGACGTAGTGGCCGTGCCACACGACGCCATACGAATCGACTTCCGGAAAACGGACCTCGAGTTCCACGGTGTAAGAGCGCATCGTTTTCGATTCTCCGCCAGATAAGATCGAGGGGATGTCGAACCTACCTGTCGAAGTCGACGCCATCGTCTGCGGTGGCGGTCCCGGCGGTTCCACGGCCGCCACGGTGCTCGCCCAGGCGGGCCGTTCCGTGGTGCTCTTCGAGAGAGAGCGCTTCCCGCGCTTTCACATCGGGGAGTCGCTGCTCCCGTTCAACCTGCCGCTCCTCGAACGCATCGGCGCCCTCGCCAAGGTGAAGGCCGCCGGGGCCCAGGTGAAGATGGGCGCCCGCTTCTACCATCAGGGCACCGAGGCGACGCGCTTCGTGAAGTTCGCGAACGGAGTCGATCGCGGGTACGAGAGCGCGTTCCAGGTGAAGCGTGCGGAGTTCGACGACCTCCTCCTCCGGCACTCGGAGGAGAACGGGGTGAAGGTCTTCGAGGAAACCCGGGTCGAGGAGGTTCTCTTCGAAGGAGAGCGGGCGACGGGCGTTCGCGTGAAGCTCGCGGGGGAGACGGAGCTGCGCACCGTGAAGGCCAAGGTCGTGATCGACGCGACGGGCCGCGACGCGCTGCTCTCGAAGAAGTACGGCAGCCGGGAACGCGACCCGAACCTCGAGCGCGTGGCCGTGTTCACGCACGTCGACGCGTTCGACCGGGCCCCCGGGGCCGAGGGCGGTGACATCGTGATCATCACCACCCGC